>CALLIQ010000426.1 GCA_938008925.1 uncultured Acidimicrobiales bacterium | reverse complement strand
GGCGAGGTTGCCGTCGATGAGGCGGTACCGCTCGGTGAGGTGCAGGAATCGAGCCGGGTTCGTGTCGGGGACAGCCGTGGTGGTCGTCACGAGGATCTCGACGACTCCCTCGGCGTTCACGCATCGATAGCTCGGGGCCTGGACCTGGCGGTTCACGCTCGACAGTTGTCCGGAGACGACCCAACCGCACTGGCTGCGGGTCAGGACCATGTCGACGGACTGCTCGCCCTGCTGGGCGGCGATGAACAGCTCGGAGAAGCCGTCGGCATCGAGATCTCGGAGCCCGGCGATCTGATCGGCGGCAAACGTCGATCCGCCGATGCCCGCCTGGAAGACCTGGCCGGTGGCGAGCGCGACTCGCACGAAGCCAGCCGTGCCGCGTTGGGTCAGCGTGAGCAGGTCGGATGCGCCGTCACCGTCGACGTCGATGATCTGCGTCGCGAGCACGTCGCCCTCCCCGATCGTCGCCTCACCCGGGACGCACGGGCCTCGGTCGGTCGGCGGGAAGATGACCGGCCACGGCTGATCGACGAAGGTGTCGGTGGCTTCACAGTCGAGACGGCCGACGGCCGAGGCGAGCTCGAAGCGTGCACCGTTCCACTCGGTCCGGTTCTCGACACCGCAGTCGCCGAGCACTCGGAAGTCGGTGGCAAGGGTGATCGCTCCAACCTCGTCGATCGAGATGTCGCCGATCAGGTCGGCTGACTCTTCGACGACCCGACCGGTCGAGCCGTAGACCTCGACGAGCAGCGGTGTGAGCTCGCGATCGACGCCGACCTGGCCGACCTCATAGACCCTGGATCGGCCGAGCTCGCACTGCACCAGCGCCACGTCGATCCCGCCCGGAAGCTGGACGACGTCGATCGCGGCGGGCGTGACGGCGGCGCCACAGCTCTGTCCGTCGATGACGAGCTCGGTCACGACCGGCACGAGTTGCTCGGGGGAAAGCGCCGAGGTGGTCGTCGGGGCGGTGGTCGTCGTGGTCGACGGGGCGAGCGTGGTCGTCGGCTCCTGGGTGGTGCCGCCGACGAGCGTCTCGATCTCCGACTCGTCGCCGAGGGCGACGGCTGCGGTTGCAGCGTCGGCGGCGTCGTCACCATCGGACGCGGAGATGGTGAGCCAGACCGCGAACAGCCCGACGACGAGAACGAGGCCGCCGATTGCGGCGATCCATTCCCACTGACCGGGAGCCGATTCGTCCCACTCGTGCTCGATCACACGGTCGTCCCCCGGGCGAGGGGTGTCGCTGGCTCCGTCCACGGCGGACGATGATGCCATGTTCGAGACCGAATCGGCATTCGCCGACCACCCGTCACGCATCGCATCCCCGAATGCCATTCGCCAGGGCCGGGTCCGATTCATAGGATCGGGCGATGAGCGAGAACCTGCGCGACTACACAAAGACCCTCTACGCGATGGACGGTGTGGTCCGCCGAGTCCCGGCCGACTCCTGGGATGAGCCATCGCCGAACGAGGACTGGTCGGCCAAGGAAACGCTCGGGCACGTGATCTGGGGACTGCGCCGAATCACCACGGCCATCAAGGACGAGGACCCGCCGGCCGAACAAGCCGAGGCCGACGTGGCCGGCGACGACCCCGCCACCTCCTGGGGCGAGGCGCTCGACGACGTGCTCGACGCACTCGATCAACGGGGCGTGCTGTCGAAGGTCATCGACACGCCGTTCGGTTCGATGAGCGTCGACGATGCCATCGGGACCTTCTTCGTCGACCCGCTCACCCACGCGTGGGACATCGCCAGGGCGGCCGACATCGAACCGGCCCTCCCGGACAAGCTCACCAAACGAGCGATCGCCATGTTGTCGGTGGCAGGCGACGCGCTACGGCGGCCCGGTGGTCTCGGTCCTGCAATCGAGGTCGCCGACGACGCGTCGGACACCGACAAGTTCGTCGCCATCTCGGGACGCCAGCCATGAAGCCGGTTCGCTTCGGCCGCACCGGCCTCTACGTCTCGCCGCTCTGCCTCGGCACGATGACCTTCGGTCTGCAGACCGAGGAAGACGTCTCCCACCAGATCCTCGACACGGCGTTCGAGGCCGGCGTGACCTTCATCGACACGGCCGACACCTATCCCCTCGGCCGAGACGGTGATCTCGCCGGACGTACCGAAGAGGTCATCGGCCGATGGCTGCCGGGCAAGCGGGACGACGTCGTGTTGGCGACCAAGTTCTTCGCCCCGGTCGGACCGAATCCGTGGGACCGCGGCGGGAGCCGCCGCCACATCAAGAACGCCATCGACAACTCGCTCCGGCGCCTCGACACCGATTACATCGACCTCTACCAGATCCACTTCTTCGACCAGCACACGCCGCTCGACGAGACGCTCGGCGCGCTCGACGATCTGGTCCGCGCCGGCAAGGTGCTCTACGTCGGCTGCTCGAACTACGCGGCGTGGCAGCTCGCACGGGCGATTGGCCGCAGCGAGGCTCGCGACATCGTTCGCTACGAGTCGGTGCAGCCTCGCTACAACCTGCTGTTCCGCAACATCGAGCGTGAGCTGTTGCCGCTGTGCGACGCCGACGACATCGCCGTCATCCCCTACAACCCGCTCGCCGGCGGCATGCTCACCGGCAAGCATCGGGGCGCGACCGCGCCGACCGAGGGCGGGCGGTTCACGCTCGGCCAGGCCGGGAAGATGTATCAGGGCCGCTACTGGGCCGACGACAAGTTCGCTGTCGTCGAAGAGCTGGCCAAGCTGGCCGAAGACGCCGGCATGCCGATGGTGACCCTTGCCGTCGCCTGGGTGTTGGCCAACCCGACGATCACCTCGCCGATCATCGGCGCCAGCCGGCCAGAACAGCTCGCGGCGTCGATCGCGGCAGCCGAC
>CALLIQ010000425.1 GCA_938008925.1 uncultured Acidimicrobiales bacterium | reverse complement strand
AGCAAACTGCAGGGATTCGGCACGACGATCTTCGCCGAGATGTCAGCCCTCGCTGCGGAGACCGGGGCCCTCAACCTCGGCCAAGGATTCCCCGACAGCGACGGGCCGAAGGAGGTGTCCGATGCCGCGATCGAAGCGATTCGCAGCGGGGTCAACCAGTACTCCCCCGGCCCCGGCCACCCCGATTTGCGCGCCGCGATCGCCGAACATCAGCAGAGGTTCTGGGGTGTCTCGTTCGATCCTGATCGCGAGGTGTTGGTCACCGCCGGCGCGACCGAGGCACTCGCCGCGACCTTGCTCGCCTTGTGCGAGACGGGCGACGAGGTCGTCGTGTTCGATCCCACATACGACTCGTATGCGGCGGGTATCTCGATGGCGGGAGCTCGGCTCCGTGGCGTGTTGCTGTCACCCGACCCCGACACCGGCCGATTCGGCTTCGACGCCGAGGAGCTGCGTCGAGCGTTCAACCCGAAGACCCGTCTGATCCTGCTCAACACGCCGCACAATCCCACCGGCAAGGTCTTCACCGACGACGAGCTCGCGCTGGTTGCCGAGCTGTGCGTCGAGCACGACGTGATCGCCGTGACCGACGAGGTCTACGAGCATCTCGTCTTCGATGACGGCACCCATCGGCTGCTGTGCACCTACCCGGGCATGGCGGAACGAACCCTCACCGTCTCGTCGGGCGGCAAGACGTTCTCCTTCACCGGCTGGAAGATCGGCTGGGTGTGCGGTCCGGCGCCGATGGTGGCGGCGGTGCGAACGGCGAAGCAGTTCCTCACCTTCGTGAACGGCGCACCGTTCCAGCCGGCGATCGCCGCCGGACTCCGGCTCGGCGACGACTACTTCGAGACGTTCGTCGCCGACATGGCAGCCAAGCGCGCGCTGTTGGCAACCGCGCTCGACGGTCTCGCAACCGACGGCACACCGTGGGACGTCTACTCCCCCGAGGGCACCTACTTCCTCACCGTCGACGTCCACACCGACGGCATCGACTTCTGCATGGCCCTGCCCGAGGCCGCCGGTGTCGTCGCCGTCCCGAGCGCCGTGTTCTACCAAGACCGTCGAGACGGCGAGTCGCTCGTCCGCTTCTGCTTCGCCAAGAACGACGAGATGCTGAGGAGTGCCGGCGGTCGACTCCGCGAAACGTTCGGCTGAGCTCAGCCGGCCTGGAACCAGCCGAACAGTTGCTCGCCGCACCAGGCGCCGACCACGAAGTACGAAACGGCGAACCCAACGGCTCGCAACGGGCCATCACGTCGACCTCGGGCGAGCAGGTAGGTCGCCAGCGTGCCGGCGAGCGCCATCAAGCCGATCATGACGCCGAGCCCGATCTTCGATCCAGTTGACTGCTGGTCGACAACGAAGCTCTCACCAACGACGCGCTCTGCGTTGCCGGTCCACTCTCCAATGCCGACCTCGACCCGCTGGGGATACCCCTCCGCTTCCAGCGTCCGGTACGCGTTGTCGTCGACGATCCGCCACGCCTCCCCGTCATCCGTCGTGCCGATCAGCACGCGGCTGATCCGATTCGAAGTGCGGCTGCCCGAGCTCGACTCGATGTCGAGTCGCTCGACCGTCCCCGGCTCCACCCGCAACGGCGTGAGCGCCCCGAGTCCATTGTGCACGAACCCGCCGAGCATCAGGCCCACGAACCAACCGATGAAACAGATCGAGGCGAGCTCGCCCCAGCGCGACGCAGGTGTCGGCGTCGCCAACTCCTGGGGCGGCATCGGCGGCTGACCCGCGAGGTTGGGCGTCCCTTGAACCGGGCGTTCGTTGGGATCGGGTGGTTGGCCCGGGTGCGGTGGTGTCGTCATCAGTCCCTCCGATCTGGCGTCGACGAGACCGAACCTAGAGCACGACCGTTAACCGGACGAACGCCACGGGTGGTCACCGTTTTCGGGCTTGCCACGGTGCGAACTACGTTCACGTCATGCGCTTTTCCGTTTGGCCAAAACCCGACCGCCCCGTCGACGAGATCCTCGACCTCGCCAAGATGGCCGACGACCTCGACTGGTTCGGTTTCTGGTTCGCCGACCACTACATGACCGACACCGGCAGCACCGACCTCGCCCCCGGCGATCTCCACGAGGCCTGGTCGATTCTTCCGGCCGTGGCGACGGCAACCACGAAGGTCCGACTCGGCCCGCTCGTCTCCCCGACGTCGGTTCACCACCCGGCGCTTCTGGCCAATCGTTCGACGACGATCGATCACCTCTCGGGCGGTCGCTTCGTGCTCGGCATGGGTGCTGGCTGGCAGATCAACGAACACCACGCCTACGGCATCGAACTCGAGGCTCCCGGCCACCGCGTGTCGCGCTTCGAGGAGTCGATCCAGATCGTTCGCTCCCTGCTCGACAACGAACGCACCACGTTCGACGGCGACTTCTATTCCTTCACCGACGCACCGTGCGATCCGAAGCCGGTCCAGGAGCAGCTGCCGATCGTGGTCGGCACCGGCGGCGCTCGCATGTGCCGGATCACAGCCCGCCACGCCCAAGAGTGGAACACGTGGGGTGGCCCCGAGATGGCTGCCGACGCGCGCACGACCTTCACCGGTGCGTGCGAAGCCGTCGACGTCGATCCCGCTTCGCTCCACACGTCCGTGCAGGCGCTGTTCTTCCTCATCGACGACGAAGCGAAGGCCACGAAGATCCGCGACGGCGAGATGGGACCGCGCTCGATCGCCGGCTCGACCGACTACATCGTCGAACAGATCGGCCGCTACGCCGAGGACGGCTTCGATGAAGTGATCATCCCCGACTTCACCCTCGGCGCCGAACGGGAGCAGCGCCGCGACGCCTACCAGCGGTTCACCGAAGAGGTGATCCCCCAGCTCTGAGGGTGAGCTCGCCACGGTTGAATGTGCGCCGGTGTGCGATGGTGGGGCGATGACCCGCCCCGTCGCCATCGTCGCAAACGCCAGCTTCTACGTCGGCCCCGATCTCGCTCGCATGTTGGCGGCGAGGGGGTACGACCTCATCCTCGGCGACCCGGCTGATGGTCTCGCCGAAGAGGTCGCCGATCTCGGGGCCGAGTCATGGGTCGTCGATGGCGTCGCCGACATGTCCGAGCCAACGGCGGCTCCGCGTCTCGTCGACATGGCGATGGATGCCTACGGGCGCGTCGACTCTGCGGTCTTCTTCTCGGGCCAGATCGTCACCGGCCGCTTCCTCGAATCGTCGGCCGACGATTTGGCCAAGGTGGTCGGCGGAAACATCGAAGCGGTCTATCGAGCGCTGCGGGTCTTCGCCCCGCCGATGGTGGAGGCGGGTGCCGGCCAGATCCTCGCCATCACCAGCGCCTCGGGATTGAAGGTCACCCCGAACGCACCTCTGTATTCGGCGACCCGTGCGGGGGCGAACATGTTGGTCAAGAACGTGGCCGCCGAGATTGCCGGGTCTGGCGTGCAGGTCAATGCCATCGGGACCAACTTCATGGACTTCGACGGCTTCCGTGCGGCGACCGGAGCCGACGACCCGGCGATCCGGGCGCGGATCGAGGCCAACGTCCCGATGGGCCGACTCGGCACGATGGAAGAATTCGCCGCCTTCTGCGGCGCCTTCCTCGATGGGACCGCCCGGTTCCAGACCGGGCAAGTCGTCGGATTCGACGGGGGTTGGTCAGCGAGCTGACCAACCCCGAGCTCGAACCTCGACCTCCAACCCCGCACTGCAACCCCGAACTACAACCCCGAGCGGCCTGTCGATCACCGGCGGTTTCGCCAGCGGGTTCAGAACGCACCGGCGGGTCGGAGCCGGAGCAACCGGACCGACCACCGGGTTCGCCGACGACGGACACGCCGGTGTCGTTGTCGAAGTGAGCGGGCGAGCCGCTGATCGGCCGCTCGTTCGCGGCGCTCGTGTTGTTCGCGTTGTACGTCTTGGTATGTGAAGCGTTGCATGACGGATTTCTCTTTCGGGTCTGGATGCGGGTGTCCTTCCGTCAACGTGGCGCCTCACCCTTCTCGAGGGTCAAGCCATCGAGAAGGGTGACGCATCGACCGTGCCGACGATGCGGCGACGGTCGAGCGAGGGGCGCGTCGATCAGAGGGAGCTGATGTTGGAACGGCGGACGAAACGGTCCGATCGGGCGCGTCGTGGCGCCGAGCACGGACCGAACGGGTCGGCTGGGTGAACGAGTCGGTGGCTCAGCCGAGACGGCGAGCGATCACGCTGGCCGACGGAATCCAGGTCATGGAGAGAATCGGTCGACATGCGATTCGACGGTTCTGGATGATCATGGAAACTCCTTTCGGCTCAGGGCCCCAGCGGGCCGACGTGTTCGGTTCGGGCACAGTAGAACGAGCGGCCCGAGCTGTCTCGTGAATATTCGGCTCGTGAATACTCGGCTCGCGAGTGTCCAGCTGTTCGACCGTGTGGTCACACCGCCACTCCGGGTAGTTGTTCCCGGTGGCGCGTTCACTCAGCGTGACCTAGCCTTTCGACCCATGCGGGAACTCGGAGGGAATCGATCACTTCGTCGACGTCTTGGACTCGGCGTGACGGCGGTGCTCGGCGCTGGATTGCTGTTCGCAGCGGCCCAGACCGTGCTCGTCGATGCGACGCCGGCGACGGTCGACGCCGCCGAGCAGGCCGACGGCGCCGAGTTCGGTCAGACGCGCGTTGCGAACGAGTCGACCCGAGCGTCGACGCAGCCACTTCGGTCGGCACAGTCTGCGCCAGCACCCGTCGCATGCGGCTACCCCGACGATTGCGACAGCGACGATGCGCCGCCAACGCTTCCGTCAAGCCAGGACTGCGAGGTGAGCGACTTCGGTCCGCTCAGCGAGGCGCCCTACCTACGGGTCGAAGACAGCTGCACAGCCGAGCGCGCCGCACTCGACGCGGCGAGCTGCGCTCTCACCGAGACGGTCGGCATCGGCGACGACACCTACTCGACCAGCGACCCCTCGCTCCCGAATGCGTTGGCGAACCGAGGCTTCGAGAACACCTCGCGGTACCAGCTCTACACCTGCCCCGGTGGTGCTGAGGTGACGCTCACGAGCGCCATCCCGCTGATGTAGTTCGCCTCAGGCGACGATCACACCAGCGACGATCACACCAGCGACGA
>CALLIQ010000424.1 GCA_938008925.1 uncultured Acidimicrobiales bacterium | reverse complement strand
TCATCGACGTGACCTTAGGCGACAGATCAACGCCGATCGGGCGCCTGGACAAAGGTGACGGACCCTCGCCTTCGAAGGGATGAACAACCGCTCGGTGCAGGGTCAAGAACCAGCCTCTCAGATCATGTCGAACAATGAACGGGCGGGGGCGGCCTCTCCGCAGAACTGGCAGTGCGTGACCCGGGCGTTGACCATCGCACCACAACCACACTGGGTCGCCCCCGGTGTGTGCGAACGGTTCCGCTCACCGTCTCTGGCGTCGAGTTGATCGACCATTCGAGCGAGGTGCTCGCCCGTGAGGCCGGTGGTCTGGCCAACCAATTCCCACATGGCTTCGCACAACATGGTGAGACGCTCGACGCGCTGTTCGAGCGCGGCGATCTCGTTCTCCGATCGCCGCCGCTGATCCATGACCTCGCTCTGCGTGGTGCTGAGCGAATGACGGGTCGCATTGATCTGGTTCCGCTGATGCAAGTCGTAGAGCCCCATGGGAGCGGTATCGGCTCCTTCGGCCCACTGCTTGACGCACACGATCACCTCTATCGACATTCTTGTCGTCTGACTTGACCCTCGGTCGCTCCCCTTCCGGTTTCGAGCCGCCGCGTGCGATGATGGCCGGATGAACAACCGTGAGCAGTGGGAAGCCGACTTCGAAGCGTCAAGGCGCCGGGACGGTCTGTTCGAGACGATGTCGGGCGTCCCCGTCGATGCGGTCTACGGACCGGACGACGGCGAGTTCCCCGGCCAGTATCCGTACACGAGAGGCATCCACGCCTCGATGTACCGATCACGCCTGTGGACCATGCGCATGTTCGCCGGCTTCGGCACCGCCGAAGACACCAACGTCCGGTTCAAGCAGATCTTGGCAAACGGCGGCGACGGGCTCTCGACGGCGTTCGATCTCCCGACGCTCATGGGTCGCGACTCAGACGACCCCTTCTCACTCGGCGAGGTCGGCAAGGCAGGTGTCGCCGTCGACACGCTCGCCGACATGGAAGACCTCTACGCCGACATCGACCTCGGCTCGGTCTCGACCTCGATGACGATCAACTCCCCCGCGCCGATGCTGTTGGCCATGTACGTGGCCGTTGCCGAGAAGGCCGGCGCCGAGCGCAGCGCCCTGCGGGGCACGATTCAGAACGACATTTTGAAGGAGTATCAGGCGCAGAAGGAGTTCATCTTCCCGCCTCGCCCCTCGATGCGGCTGATCACCGACATGGTCAAGTTCTGCTCGGCGGAGATGCCTGCGTGGAACCCGATCTCGATCTCCGGATACCACATCCGTGAAGCGGGCTCGACGGCCGCCGAAGAGCTCGCCTTCACGCTGGCGAACGGGTTCGCATACGTCGAGGCCGCACTCGCGGCCGGACAGAAGATCGACGAGTTCGCACCCCGTCTGTCCTTCTTCTTCAACGCCCACATCGACTTCTTCGAGGAGATCGGCAAGCTTCGCGCCGCTCGCCGGATCTGGGCGCGATGGATGAAGGAACGCTACGGCGCAGAGAGCGAACGCTCGTTGAAGCTGCGCTTTCACACCCAGACCGCCGGCGTCTCGCTCACCGCGCAGCAGCCTGAGATCAACATCGCCCGTGTCGCCATCCAAGCCCTCGCCGGAGCGCTCGGCGGCACCCAGAGCCTGCACACCGACTCCTACGACGAAGCTCTGGCTCTCCCGACCGAAAAGGCCGCCAGGATCGCGCTGCGCACGCAGCAGATCGTCGCCCACGAGACCGGCGTTGCCGACGTCGCCGATCCGCTCGGCGGGAGCCACTTCGTCGAGGCCATGACCGACGAGATGGAGCGGCAGGCCGAAGAGATCTTCGCCGAGCTCGACAAGAAGGGCGACGGCTCGATCCTCGAGGGCGTCTACCTCGGCATCGAAGAGGGCTGGTTCCAGGGCCGCATCGCGGATTCGGCCTACGCCTTCGAGCGCAAGGTGAACTCCGGTGACCGCATCGTCGTCGGCGTCAACGACTTCACCGACGGCCACGAGGGCGACCACAACATCCTCTACATCGGCCCGGAGGTCGAGGAGCGCCAGCTCAAGCGCCTCCAGACGATCAAGCACGACCGAAGCGACGAGGCCGTCGCCGCATCGCTCGCCGAGATCACGGCGGCGGCTGCCGACCCGACGATCAACACCATGCCGTTGATCGTCGACGCCGTGCAGGCGTATGCGACCGTCGGCGAGATCGTCGGTGCACTCGAGGTCGAGTTCGGCCGCTGGGAAGAGAGCGTCTCGATCTAGGCGCCGTGTCTAGCCGTCGAGCGTCGGCCTGAACGCCGGCCGGACGAAGACCGCATCGGGAAGCGTCCAGTAGGCGTCGGTGCTGCGGTCATAGACGAGGGCCGGAAGCGGATCGCCCGCTCCGTTGCGCAGCGAGACGATCACCAGGTCGCCGGCGATGAACATGTCATCCGGGTACCAGGCACCGTCGTCCCAGCCGAAGGCCACGAGCGGTTCCTCCTGGCCGGTCGCCGGGTCGAGCCGGAACAACCCACCTCGATCGATCCTCGCGGCGTCGACGTTGAAGACCAAGCGCATGGCGAACGCCTCACCGGTCGCGTCGTCGTAGGTCGCAGCCCCGTACACGGCGCAGTCGGGCTGCCCGTCGGAGCACTCCGGTTGCGTGCCGCCTCCGAATGCGGTCCCGACCCGATCGAGGTCGACGAGGTTCGTGCCCTCGGTGGCCGGCCCAGCCCATCGACCCATCACCACGCCACCACTCAGGGCGCTGAAATCGGTGCGCTCGTCGCGCGAGCCGGTCTCGGCGATCTCGGTGATGACACCGGTCTCGATCTCGAACGAGCGAAGCGACGCCTGTTGGTTCGACAGCGATCCGGTGTCGATGCGCTGATACCACACCACGACCGCTCCGCTCTCGTCGACGCCCACCCCCTCGAGCACGAGGCGTTGCCCGTCCCCGGCGCGGATCAAGGCGCGAGTCGAGCCATCGGCCGTGATCCAGATGGCCGGCTCCTCGACCGAACGCTGAAAGACCAAACCGAGCTCGCCGGCGTCGGCCACCTCGGCGAACTCGTCGGAGACGGTGACGTCGATCGCCCCGGCCTCGCCGATCACCTGCGCGCTCGTCTCGATCCACTGGAGCACGCCGGCGACGCCCGGTCCGGCCGTCGCCAGTCGCTGCGGTGCCGACGAGGCGGCCGCTTCGATGACCGGCGCCGTACTGGGCGCGCTGGTCGGAGGCGCGCTGGTTGGAGGCGCGCTGATCGGCGGTTCGGACGTCGTCACCTCGGATGCGGCGGTCGACGTCGTGCCGTTGGCCGGTGAGCCGCCGTCATCGGAATCACCACCGACGACGGTCGCTGCGACGCCGTTCTCGCCAGTTTCGTCTTCGACGCGGTCGTCCGCTGCATCCTCGCCAGTGGACGAGCAGCCGGCGAGAGCGATCGTCGCGGCGAACGCCGAAGCAGCGATGCGACGACGAAGATCCATCGATTCAGTGAACCACAGGGCACGACGCTGCTCGGCGCGCCGAGCAGGTTCACTCAGCGGCGGACCGAACGGTCGAGGCCACCTCATCGGACGACGCACCGGGGTGCAGCACGGCGGCGACGCCCTTGTCGAGAAGGACGGGGATGTCCTGCTCGGGGATGATGCCGCCGATCACGACCGGGATCTCGGCGTCCTGCTCATTGAGCAGATCGACGACGCGAGGCGCCAGCGCCATGTGTGCGCCGGACAGCATCGACAATCCGATGACATCGGCGTCCTCATCGATTGCGGTGGCGACCACCATCTCCGGCGTCTGACGGAGTCCGGTGTAGATCACTTCCATCCCGGCATCGCGCAAAATGCGGGCGACGACCTTCACTCCGCGATCGTGGCCATCGAGGCCGACTTTCGCCACGATCACGCGCAGGGCATCTTCCGAGGTCACCCTCGCCACAGTAGAGCCGTAGACTGGTGGGATGCGAGTTCTCCCCAAGGCCAACGACACCTGCTGGTGTGGCAGCGGCAAGAAGTTCAAGCGCTGCCACAAGAACTCGATGGATCCCGTGCGCCAAGGGCGGATCGCTCCGCTGCGCGAAGTCCCCGATTCGATCGTGAAACCCACGTGGGCCGACGGATCCTCGGTCGACCGTTGGGACGAGCCGAACGTCAAGTCCGCCGATGTGATCGAGCGCATGCGCCGGACGGGTCGCGACGCGGCGAACATCCTCGGCAGCCTGTCGTCGATCATCAAGCCCGGTGTGACCACCGAGGAGATCGACGCCTACTCACACAACAAG
>CALLIQ010000423.1 GCA_938008925.1 uncultured Acidimicrobiales bacterium | reverse complement strand
CGGCGGGGCGGATCCCCGCCGTCGGGCGCACGTCGTTGGCCTACGTGTCAGACGATCGGGGTCGATTCCTCTCCGAGTTCACGATGACCCGTCTCGCCGACGACCGTTTCTGGCTCCTGAGTGCGGCGGCGGCCGAGTGGCACGACCTCGACGTGCTCACCGACGCGCATCCGCCGGAAAGCGTCACCATCACGAACCTCACCCACGACCACAACGCACTGATGGTGGCGGGGCCGAACGCCAGGGCCGTGCTGTCGGCCATCACCGACGCCCCGCTCGACAACGCATCGTTCCCCTGGTTGGCGACGCGAACGATCGAGATCGCCGGTCACGAGGTCGTGGCGCTCCGACTCGGGTTCACCGGTGAGCTCGGCTGGGAACTCCACATGCCGATGGACGCATCGGTGCCGGTCTACGAGGCGTTGCACGCCGCCGGGGCCGGGTTCGGCATCGTCGACTTCGGTCTGCTCGCGACGGAATCGATGCGGATGGAGAAGAACTACCGGGCGTGGAAGAGCGAACTCCACACCGAGTTCACGGTGTTGGAAGCGGGACTCGATCGCTTCGTGAACATGGACAAGGACTTCCGGGGTCGCGACGCGATCGCAGCACAGCTCGAAGCCGGGCCCCGACGGCAACTGATCGCCATGGAGGTCGACAACGCCGTCGCTGCCGCCCACACCGGCGATCCGATCTACGACGGCGATGCGCTCATCGGGGTGGTGACGAGCGGCGCCTTCGGCCACTCGATGGAGACCAACATCGCCATGGGTTACGTCGACCCGGCCTTCGCCGACGTCGGGACGACGCTGACGATCTCGATCATCGGTGAGCCGAGCCCAGCCGTCGTGCGAGCCGAGCCGATGTTCGATCCAGACAACGAGCGGCCGCGAGCCGACCTAGCGTCTGGCTGATGGCCGAAGCACCGAACGAGCTCACGCTCATCGAACGAATCGCCGAGCGGGCACTCGCCTACGTCGTCGATCCCCCGACCGGTCTCGATCCGGTGATCGACCACGCATCGCCGGATGAAATCGAGACGTTGTTCGCCTCCGCTGCGTCGCTCGGCTTCGAGTCGACGGCAGAGGCCTGCGACGACGACGCGATCGTCGATGCGGTCGATCTCGTGATCAAGCACTCGGTTCACACCAGCCACCCTCGGTTCGTGAACCAGAACTTCGCGGGCCCCGACCCCGTGTCGGTCGTCGGCGACTGGTTGGGCGCCGCGCTCAACACCACCGGGGCGACCTTCGAGATGGCGCCGGTGTTCACCTTGATGGAGAGTGCGGTGTTGTCGAAGCTCGGTCGCCTGGCCGGCTACGTCGACGAGTCGGCCTCGCAGGTTCCGCCGCTTCCACCCGGTCTGTTCTGCCCGGGCGGGTCGAGCGCGACGCTCTACGCGCTGCAGCTCGCTCGGCACCGTTTGCGCCCCGACGTTCGACGCACCGGGGCGACCGGCGAACAGCTCACGCTCTTCGTCTCCGCATCGGGCCACTACGCCGCGACCAAGTCGGCTGCGCTGCTCGGCATCGGCACCGACTCGGTGATCAAGGTCGAGTCCGACGAGCGGGGTGCCATCATCCCGGCCGCCCTCGATGCGGCGATCCAGGCCTCGATCGACGATGGCCAGACGCCGTTCGCGATCATTGCAACCTCCGGCACGACGGTGACTTCGGCCTTCGACGATCTCCATGCGCTCGCCGACATCGCCGAGGAGCGTGGGCTGTGGCTGCACGTCGACGGCTGCTATGGCGGCTCGGCCCTGTTCTCACCAACGCATCGCCACCTGCTCGCTGGCGTCGAGCGCTCCGACTCGTTCGTGTGGAACCTGCACAAGATGATGGGGATGACCCAGCAGTGCACCGCGCTACTGGTTCGTCAGCCCGAGCAGTTGGCTGCGTGTTTCGCCCTCAAGGCCGACTACCTCTTCCAGCCCGACAAGCTCCATGCCGAGTACGACTCGGGCGACCGAACCTTCCAATGCGCTCGACGCATCGACGTGCTCAAGCTGTGGCTGGCGTGGAAACACCACGGTGACCAGGGCTTCGCCGACCGCATCGACCACGCGGTCGCGATGGCCGACCATGCCCGTGCTCGGATCGCTTCCGCCGATGGCGGCTTCGCCGAGGTGGTCGGCAACTTCACCAACGTCGTGTTCGCCTGGATCCCTCCGGAGCTCAGGCCGCTCGCCGTCGACCCTGGGGCGATCGGTGATCTCGACTCGGCGGTCCGGACGACGCTGCACACGCTGGCGCCGCAGATCAAGGCGCGCATGCAGGCCGAAGGCACCGCCATGGTCGGGTTTCAGCCCATCGAGGGGCTCAACACCTTCCGGCTGCTGTTCATGAACCCCTCGGTGACCGAGGCGGATGTCGACGCCATGCTCGATCGGATCGCCGACTACG
The DNA here is from genome assembly GCA_938008925.1 of uncultured Acidimicrobiales bacterium. GTDB lineage: Bacteria > Actinomycetota > Acidimicrobiia > Acidimicrobiales > SZUA-35 > CALEWY01. Next base: position 6,220 of record CALLIQ010000423.1, on the reverse strand, counting down.
GAAGCGATGCGCTCGCCGTCGCGGCCACCTGAGGAGACGACTCGATGACGAGGACACACCTCAAAGAACGAACCGGTACGACCGACGCGGCCGACCAAGCCGTGACCGACGCGGTTCGGGCGATGCTGGCCGATCTCCGCACCGGCGGGGAGGCGGAAGCGACTGCGCTGGCAAGCCGCTTCGATGAGTGGGACGGTCCGATCGTGGTCGGCGAGTCCGAACGCCGCGACGCCATCGCCTCGCTGAGCCAGCCCCTGCTCGACGACATCGCCGAGGCCCATCGCCACATCGAGACCTTCGCCATCGCCCAACGGGCATCGCTGACCGACTTCGAGATCGAGGTGAGCCCGGGGCTGCGAGCCGGGCATCGGCTCGTCCCCGTCAATGCGGCGGGCTGCTACGTGCCGGCGGGGCGCTTCGCACACATCGCTTCAGCCCTCATGAGCATCACCACCGCCAAGGTCGCCGGCGTCGAACGAATCGTCGTGGCCTCGCCGGCGCGCCGTGACCGGGGTGGCGTGCACCCCGCAATCCTCGCCGCCGCCGACATCGCCGGTGCCGACGTCGTGCTCGGGCTCGGTGGTGTGCAAGCCGTCGCCGCTCTCGCGTTCGGGCTGTTCACCGAGACACCCGCCGACATCATCGTCGGCCCCGGCAATTCCTATGTGGCGGAGGCGAAGCGTCAGCTGTTCGGTGAGGTCGGCATCGACGTGATCGCCGGGCCGACCGAATCGATGATCGCGGCCGATGAGACCGCCGATCCGTTCCGGGTCGCCACCGACCTCGTCGGCCAGGCCGAGCATGGGGTCGATTCACCGGTCTGGCTCGTGACCACGTCACAGCCGTTGGCCGAAGCCGTGGCCGAGCTCGTGCCGACGCTCGCCGCCGACCTGCCCGAACCGGCGAAGACCCTCGCCTCGACCGCCTGGCGCGACCACGGCGAGATCATCGTCACCGACTCCCGCGAAGAAGCGGCCGCTGTGTGTGATGAGTACGCGGCCGAACATCTCCAGGTGATGGCCGCCGACCTCGACTGGTGGCACCAGCGGCTCACCAACTACGGCTCGCTGTTTCTCGGCGAGCATGCGACCGTCACCTTCGGCGACAAGAGTGCGGGGCCGAATCACATCCTCCCCACCCGCCGAGCGGCTCGTTACACGGGTGGGCTCAACGTGCTGAAGTTCTTGAAGCAGCTGACCTTCCAGGAGCTCACGCCCGAGGCGGCGCAGCGACAGGGCGAGCTCGCGGCGCGCATCTCGCGCTACGAGGGAATGGAAGGGCATGCCCGCTCGGCCGACGTGCGGGCGAACGGAGGTCGCTGAGTCGTGACCGAACCGCTCGACCTCGACTTCACCGGCCAGGAACCGCTGCCCGAAGCAGCGGTGCGTCGAGCCAACGAGTTGTTCGAGTCCGGCGCCCTGTTCCGCTACGGCGAAGCCGGCGCCGAACAGATGGACGCCGCGCTCCTCGAGGAGGAGTTCGCGGCGTTGGTCGGCCGGCGCTTCTGCGTCGCGTTCAACAGCTGCGGCGCTTCGCTCGCGGCAGCGCTCATCAGCGCCGGGGTCGAGCGGGGTGAGCCGGTGCTCATGAACGCCTTCACGCTCGCGCCCGTGCCCGGATCGATCGTTCACGCGGGCGCCGAGCCGGTGTTCGTCGACATCACCGACCGCTTCCACATCGACCTCGCGGACCTCCGTCGTCAGCACGAGGCCACCGGGACCCGATGGCTACTTCTGTCCTACATGCGCGGCCACATCCCCGACGTCGACGAGGTGATGGCCGTGTGCGACGAGCTCGGGATCACCGTGATCGAGGACTGTGCTCACACGATGGGCGGGGCATGGGACGGCCGACCGACGGGAACCTTCGGCATCGCTGGCTGTTTCAGCACGCAGACCTTCAAGCACGTGAACTCGGGGGAGGGCGGCTTGCTCGTCACCGACGACGAAGATCTCGCCGCTCGAGCGGTGCTGTTGTCGGGCTCCTACATGCTCTACGGCCAGCATGGTGCTCGACCGTCCGACGAGGTCTTCGAGCGTCATCGGCTCACGACGCCGAACTTCTCGATGCGGATGAGCGCCCTCGCCGCTGCACTCGTTCGACCTCAGCTCGCCCTCTTGCCCGCGCGCGCCGAGACATGGAACGCATCGCATCGACGCCTCGCCGATGGCTTGGGTTCCATCGACGGGATCGACGTACCCGACCGCGACGAGCGTGAGCGCTTCGTCGCGTCGTCGATCCAGTTCAGGATCGAGCGCCTCGAGGGAGCCGAGATCGCGGCGTTCGTCGATCGGGCGGCCGACGCCGGTGTTGCGTTGAAGTGGTTCGGGTCCGACCAGCCGAAGGGCTTCACGAGCCGATTCGATCACTGGCGCTATGCCCCCGAGCAGTCGAAGCCGCACGCCGCTGCCGTGCTGGCCAACACGATCGACATGCGGATCCCGCTCGCGATGACCCCTGAGCAGGCCGATCGAATCGTCGAGGTGATCGCCGGTTCGCTCCGCTGATTTTGTGCGCCCGATCTCGCTCTCCTGATCTCGCTCGCCCGAGTGAGGTTGTGGCCCGGATCTCGTGCAAACTCGGAACGTCCCCGACCCAGGAGTTCCTCGTGTCCGATCAAGCCGACGTCGGCCAGGCTGCGTCCGTCCTGACCAGCGACCAGCAGGCGGCGCTCACGCCCGATGTTGTTCGCGATGATCTCATCGCCGGCAACGACCGATTCGCCTCCGGACCTCTCACCGTTCGGGACCATCGGGGTCAACTCCCGCTGGCCGAGGGCGGTCAGTTCCCGAAGGCGATCGTGTTGTCGTGCGTCGACTCGCGGGTGCCGGTCGAGATGGTGTTCGACTGCGGGATCGGCGATCTGTTCGTGGCCCGGGTGGCTGGCAACAACGTCAACGCCGACATCCTCGGCTCGATGGAATACGCCTGCCGGGTGGCCGGATCGAAGCTCGTCGTCGTGCTCGGGCACCAGCACTGCGGTGCGGTCAAGAGCGCCATCGACGGCGTCGAGCTCGGCAACATCACCGAATTGCTGTCGAAGATCACCCCATCGGTCGAGGCGACGAGCGGTGATCGCGATGATGCTGAGTGTGACAGCGCGAATGCCGACTTCGTCGCCGCGGTGACCGAGGCGAACGTGCTCGCCGCCATCGAACGGATCCGAGCCGAGAGCCCGATCCTGGCGGAGATGGAGCAGGGCGGCGAGATCGGCATCGTCGGCGCGGTCTACAGCCTCGCCACCGGCCGGGTGTCCTTCCTCGACGCCCGCTCCTGATCAGGGTGCGGTGAGCCCGGCGCGGTGACCCCGATGGTGTGAGCCCGCTGCCGGGCTAGCACTTCGCCGCGAGCACCTCCGCCGGGTGGATCTCGGGAGCGACGGCGAGGAGGCGATCGGCATGCTCGGTGAGGGCTGCCACGATCGCCCCCGTCGCATGCGCGTTGCGATCCTCTTCGGTGGCGAAGGCATCGAAGATCCAGAAGGTCGATGCGTCGGTCCGCAGCGCGAACCACAACACGGTGCCCCGCTCGTCGTTGGCCAGTTCGAGGGCGCCGGCGAGGAAGTCGGCGAGGGCGGCTTCTTGCCCGTCCTTGGCGACCATCTTGGCGACGAAGGCGAGGGGGAGTGCGGGAGCGGTGGTCATGGGATCGTTCCTTCTGTTGGACCTCGAGGCGCTTCCCCGAGGTGTTGACGACGAACCTACGACGCGAGCCCGTCTCAGGGCAGTGGCGGATACGACACGAATGCTATGGTTTGCGCCATGCGTGTCGGGATGGTCGTGCAGGACGGATGTTTCGGATCAGCGGTCGCGTCGGTCATCGACATCCTGCGGGTCGCCGACTCGGTGCGTCACGAGATCGACCCGACCATCGAGGCGATCGACTTGGTGCTGGCCGGCACGAAGCGGCGGGTGTCGACCACGACGTCGATGACGTTGTCGACCGACCATTCACTCGCCGATCTCGCGGCACAAGACCTCGTGATCGTGCCCGCTCTCGGCACGCTGACGGCGGTCGACACCGCCGATGCCATCGCGACGAGGTCGGCCCGGGCGGTGATCGGCGCGCTCGGTGCGCTCGACCCCGAGCGAACTCGGATCGCAGCGGCCTGCACGGGCGTCTTCGCCGTTGCCGAAGCGGGGGTCATCGATCGTCGCCGAGCCACCACCAGTTGGTTTCTCGGCCCGGAGTTTCGTCGCCGCTACCCCCTGATCGATCTCGATCTCGACTCGATGGTCGTGGCCGACGGCAATCTCCTGACCGCTGGCGCTGCGTTCGCCCACATCGATCTCGCGCTCTCGATCGTGCGCACCGTCAGCCCCGACCTCGCCCATCACGTCGCACGGCTGTTGCTCATCGACGAGCGGCCCTCCCAGGCGGCGTTCGTCGCCTACGAGCACCTCGAACACGACGACCCGGTCGTCATCGACTTCGAACGTCACGTGCGGGCCCATCTCGACGAGCCGTTCGATGTCGGCGTGGCGGCGGCCGCCATCGGCGCCAGTCGGCGAACGCTCGAGCGACGCGTGCGTGCGGCGCTCAACCTGACGCCGCTCGGCTTCGTCCGACGCCTGCGTCTGGAGCGGGCTCGTCACCTTGCCGCGACGACCGACTTGAGCACCGCCGACATCGCGATGCGCGTCGGCTACGCGAACGCGGAGACGCTGCGAGCGCTCATCCGGAGCGAGGCGGCACCGCGGCCACCTCGGCCGTGAGGCGGGTTGCCAACTCGTCGCCGATCACGATCAAGGGTCTGCGATCGCGCTCGGCCCGAGCGAGGATCAACGCTCCCTCGATCGACGCCAGCACCACCGTGGCCAGCGTCTCGGCCCGATCGTCCTCGACGCCGACGCCGACGAGTCCGCTCGCGATCGCCGTGCCCCATGTGGCGAACACCGTCGCGCAAGCATCGCCGATCGCGGCCGACTCATGTGCTTGCTCGAGCACGACGGTGGCGATCGGACAACCGTCGGACCAGTCGGTCGCCTCGAGGACCTGCGAGGCGAGCTCGGTCCACGTCTTGACCGCTCCGGCGGGGTCCCCGCTCTCGAAGGCCGAGTGGACGAGTCGTTCGTAGTCAGCTCCCGATTTGGCGACTGCCTCGATCGCCAACTCCTCCTTGCCCCCGGGGAAGTGATGCGACTGCGAGCCCCACGGCGTGTCGCTCTCGGCCACCACCTGACGCCAGCCGGTCGCCGCGTAGCCCTGGCGCTGGAGCAGTGCGGCGGCGGTCTTGATCATCTTCTTGCGCGTGTCGGTTCGGCGAGCCACCTCGACAGTCTACTTGCGCTCTTACGGTCGTCTTAGTAAGACAGTCGTAAGAGAACGACCCGAGGAGAGCCATGAAACAGCTGATGTTCGATCGACCCGGTGTGGTTCGCTGGGAGGAGGCCGCCGCCCCGACGCTGTCGGAGTCCGACGATTCGTCGGCCGCGATCGTTCGCCCGCTCGCCGTCGCCCTGTGCGATCTCGACGTCGCTGCACTGCGCGGTGTGTATCCGCTCAGTGGGCCATACCCGCTCGGCCACGAGGGCGTCGCCGAGGTGGTCGAGCTCGGCGACGCCGTGCGTTCGGTCGCGGTCGGCGACCGTGTGATCGTGCCGTTCCAGATCTCGTGTGGCTCGTGTGCGCCGTGTCTTCGGGGCCGGACGGGGAACTGCGCGATCCATCCGCCGCTCTCGACGTTCGGTCTCGGCACGATGGGCGGGCTGCAATGGGGTGGGCTCCTCGCCGGTCGGACCCTGGTTCCACACGCCGACGCCATGCTCGTCCCGCTCCCCGATGGGGTCGATCCGGGGGCGGTCGCCAGCATGGGCGACAACATCGTCGACGGCTGGCGCTGCGTCGGCCCGCAACTCGAGGCCGATCCCGGGGCCGAGGTGCTCGTCGTGGCGGGGGATCGGGGACCGAACTCGATCGGCCTCTACGCCGCCGGGCTGGCGAAGGCCGCCGGGGCGTCGCGAGTCGTGTACCTCGACGATGACCCCGACCGACTCGAGATCGCGGCCTCGCTCGGGGCGGAGACCATGACCGGTCCACCGCCACGCAAGGTCGGACGGTTTCCCATCACGGTCGACGCGTCGGGCGCTGGCGACGGGCTGCGATGCGCGATCGAGAGCACGGCATTCGACGGCACGTGCACCAGCCCGTCGGTCTACCTCGAAGACCAGGCGGTCCCGATGCTGTCGATGTACTCGAGATGCTGCACGCTCCACACGGG
>CALLIQ010000422.1 GCA_938008925.1 uncultured Acidimicrobiales bacterium | reverse complement strand
AACCCGACCGTCGTGCTTCGCCTCGTCGTGCCGATGATCGCGTTCTTCGCCGTCGCGTTCGTCGTGGCGATCCTCGTTGCGGCCAGAGCCTCGCTTCCCGACGATCAGACGGCGTTGCTCGTGTTCACCACGACGTCTCGGAATTCCGAAGCCTCGCTCGCCATCGCAGCGACCGCCTTCGCCAGCCCGTTGGTCGCACTGACCGTCGTCGTCGGTCCCGTGATCGAACTGCCGTTGCTGGTGTTGATGGTGCGAGCGCTCAACCGGCTCGCCGGTCGATCGCCAGCGGCCGTCGCGCCAAGCGTCAGTGGCGGGCGGTGAGCGCCTTCTTGTCGACCTTGCCGATCGGGAGCATCGGAAGCTCGTCGAGCTGGTGGATCTCCTTTGGCAGCTTGTAGTTCGCCAGTCGCTCGCGGGCGAACGCCTTGAGCTCGTCGACGTCGATCGGGTCGGGCCCCATCACGTAGGCCACACCCACCTCTTGGAACGTCGGGTCGGGAATGCTGATGACCGCGGCCATGGCCACCGATGGATGTGCCTCGAGTGCCAGCTCGACCTCGCGGGGGTACACGTTGTAGCCACCGCTCTTGTACATCTCGCTCATGCGTCCGACGATCTGGATGTAGCCGTCGTCGCGGCGGACCGCGAGATCACCGGTGCGGAACCACCCATCGTCGGTGAACATCGTCGCCGTCGCATCGGGTCGCCGCCAGTAGCCGCTCACGATGTGCGGTCCCTTGACCTGGATCTCACCGGCTTCGCCGCTGGCCGCTTCGTGTCCATCGGGGTGTTGGATGCGGAACGGTTGGCGTTCGTCGGGTGTCCCGACGGTGCGGGTCAGCAATTCGACCGAGTCGTTGAGGCCGCTGTAGGTCACCCCGCCGGTGGTCTCGCTCATGCCGTAACCCATCGTTGCCCTGGTGCAGTCGGTCTTGGCCATCAGCGCTTCGAGCAGATCGGCCGGCATCGCGGCCCCGCCCCACGCGAGCAGGTCGATCGACGTGAGATCGAAGGAGTCGACGTCGGGGTGGGCCATGCACATCTGCAGCATCGTCGGGACGCCTGCGACGGTGTTCAGTCGTTCGTCTTGGATGAGCTGCATCATGTCGACCGGGGAGAAGGCTTCCTGGAAGAAGAGCGTCCCGCCCCCGGTCATCGTCCGGCCGCAGATGTCGCCGATCGCTCCGACGTGGTTGATCGGCAGGTTGCAGATGATCCGGCGGTCGTCGAGCCCTTTTCGCTCGACGCCGATCACGTTGCAGAAGTTGGAGCCCTCATGTGTGAGCAGCGCACCCTTCGGGCGGCCGGTGCTGCCGGAGGTGTACACGAGGTAGGCGGGCTCGGTGGGGTCGATCGCCGCTCGGCGCGATGTGAGAGCGTCGTCGTCGAGGCGGTCCGCTGCGGCGAGAAACTCGTCGATCGATCGCGCCCGGCCGCCGGGTTCGCTCTGGTCGAACAGCACCATCGTTTCGATGGAGTCGTGCTCGTCGAGTAAGCGCTCGAGGGTCGGGCGTTGGTCCTCGCCGAGGAGTTCGCCGAAGCCGAACAACATCGACGGCTCGGCGTCGCTCACGATGTGGTCGAGTTCGACATCGGTGTACTTGGGGTTCAAGCCAACCCAGATGCCGCCGACGCTGGTGACCGCCAGGTGGTTGACGAAGAACTCTGGGCGCGGCGTCGACGACATGGCCACACGGTCGCCGGGCTCGACGCCGGCGGCGATCAGAGCCTTCGCGGTCCGGTCGACGAGCGCCTTCACCTGCGCGTAGGTCTGGCGAGTCTCGCCCAAGACGAGAAAGTCTTGGTCTGGGCGCTCTTCGGCCCAACGATCGAGATGGTCGGTGATGAGCCGCCGTGCGGGGCCGACGGAGGTGAAGTCCGCGGCGGAGGGGTCGGCGTCGAACGAGCGAGTCATGTCAGGTCCTGGGCTTGAGTTGGAGGTAGGCGAGCCAGTCGGCGACGATCGCCGGTGTCTCGATGCCTTCGGCCTCGATCGTCGCTTCCATCGTCATCAGGGCGCCGTCGTCGCCTCGAGCGACGAGGTCCTTCAGGACGAAACGGCCCCGTATTCGAGTGTCGACGGGAACGGGCGCCAGAATCCGGACACGGTCGAAGCCGTAGTTGAGGCGAAAGAGTGCGTCGTCTGGGATGCGCAAGCTCTTTGCGAAACCGGTGAGGCACGACATCATCAAGAAGCCCTGCACGATCGTTCCCCCGTACGGGGCGACTTTTGCTGCGCGAACGGGGTCGTTGTGAATCGGACCGGAGTCGTCGACCAGCGCCGAGAATCCGTCGATCGTTTCCTGGTCGACGAGCTTCCAGTCGCTCGTGCCGAGCTCGGATCCCCGTCGCGCGGCCAACGCGGGGAGCCGATCGTCGATCGGGCTCGGTTCAGTCATGTCGCTCCTCGGGGGTACGGTCCCGGCATGGTAGGAGACGGCGCCGAAGCGCTCGAATGGATGGCCGGGTTCCCGCCGTCCCCGGAATCGATCGTGCGCTTCGCCGACGGCACGTACTACGCCTGGCCCCAACTCCGGTGGGCGTTCAACCACATGGAACAACTGGTGCCGACCAAGACCGTGTGGCGCGGTGCCGGCGCAGCGCGACCACTCGGGTCATCGCCGCTCGGGTTCGACGACCTGACGATGGACGTCGACGGCGAGGGTGTGAGTTGGGGCGACATGCTGACCTCGACCCACACCGACGCCCTGGCCGTGCTGCACCGCGGCGAGCTCGTGTACGAGCAGTACTTCGGTGCGGCGGGACCACACGTCCGTCACACCTTGATGTCGTGCAACAAGTCGATGGTCGGGCTGCTGGCCGAGGGTCTCATCCACGACGGGCTGCTCGACGATGCGGCACTCGTCCCGACCGTCGTTCCCGAACTCGCGGCAACGGCGTGGGGCGATGCCACCGTCCGGCAGGTGCTCGACATGGAGATCGGTCTGTCGTTCTCTGAGGACTACATGGATCCGACGTCGGACGTGTGGCGGTTCCTCCGCTCGACCGGTATGACGCCGAGCCGACCAGACGACCCGCCAACGATCGCCGACTACCTCGTGACGGTCGACAAGGAGGGTGAGCACGGCGAGGCCTTCGCCTATCGCGAGCCGAACATCTTCGTCCTCGGCTGGATCGTTCGACGGGCCGCTCGCCGAGATCTCGCTTCGCTCGCCAGCGACCGAGTGTGGCAGCACATCGGTGCGGAGCACGACTGGCTGTACATGGTCGACGACAGCGGAGCCGAGACGACGGCCACCGCGACGCTGCGCGACCTCGTGCGCTTCGGCCAGCTCGTGCTCGACCGGGGTCGGGTCGGGGAGGTCGAGGTAGTGCCGTCGGCCGTGATCGATGCGCTCCTCGGCGGCGGCGATCAGGACCGCTTCGCCAAGGCGGAGATGGACACGCTCCCCGGTTGGTCGTATCGATCGCAGTGGTGGTTCCGTCACGCGGCCGACCGGGTGTGCCCGGTCGCCCGAGGGGCCCACGGCCAGTTGCTCGTCGTCGACCCAGCGCACGATCTCGTCATCGCTCGTTTCGGTTCGGCCCAGCACGCCCCGATGGCGCTGCTCGACCCGGTGTTGTTGCCGATGGTCGACGCCATCACGGCCGCCGTCAGCGGTTCCGCAGGCGCTCCAACGTCTCGGTGACGGTCGCAGCGATGAGGTCGATCTTGTAGCCGGTCTCGGGCAGCGGGTTCGCGCCATCGGTGCAGGTGGCCGCAGCCGTCGCGATCGTGGCGTCGTCGAGGACGGAACCGACGAGCGTCGGTTCGACGGCCGACATGCGAAGCGGCACGGTGGCGACGCCGCCGATGGCGAGTGCGCAATGGGTGACGGTGTCGCCGTCGAAGCGGGCGCGCACCACGGCCTCGACGAGCGGCCACTCCGCCTCGAAGCGACTGATCGACCGGAAGTAGGCCCCGCGCTCGTCGGGCCAGCCGTCGGCGATCTCGACGCTCGCGATCACCTCGCCGGGACCGAGTTGATGATCTCGAGTCGCGTCGGTCCCGTCGCCGAGCACCTCGTCGAGCGAACGGGTCGAGCCATCGGCGAGGTTGATCGTGGCGTCGTAGCACCGAAGCGCCATGGCGATCGTCGACGGGTGCGGGTGCACGCAGTCGGATCGGTCGAAGGCCACGCCGTACAGGTGGCGGCCGGAGCGGGCTGGGCACGAGTCGCCACCCGACTTGAAACAGTCGGTCTCGGGATGGCGGTAGTACCAACAACGGGTGTGCTGGGTCAGGTTGCCGCCGATCGAGCCCGTGGCTCGGACCTGCGGTGTCGCCAGCGAACCGGTCGCGATCGCGAGGGCGGGATGGGATGTGGCGAGGTCGCGGGCGACCGTTGCCATTGGCGTACCGGCTCCGATTCGAACCCGCTGACCGTCCAGGTCGATCACGGCGTAACCCTCGATACCGGTGAGGTCGACGATCGTCGGCGATGCATTGTGCGATCGCAGCCGCTCCTGCAGGTCGGTGCCGCCGGAGCGAACGACCGCACCGGCCGGAACGTCGAGATCGTCGTAGGTGGTCGGAAACTCGATCATCGGAGACCCTCCAGGACTCGATCGGGGCGGACGGGGAGCACGGTCGGGCGGAATGCCGTCGCGTTGAAGATGGCGTTCGCCACCGAGGCAGCGGGGCTGATCGTGGCGACTTCGCCCAGCCCGATTCCCCCGCCTGGCACGTGTTCCCATCCGGGTTCGTGGAAGTGGATGTCGATCTCCGGCGTGTCGCCGAGCTGGGGGATTCGGTAGTCCTCGAGGTTCGAGGTGAGCGTCAGTCCGGAGTGCGGGTCGAGCACCTGGTTCTCGTAGAGGGCGAGCCCGATGCCCTGGATGATCGAGCCGGCGCATTGGCTCTCGGCCAGCTCCCTGGCGTGGGGAACGCCGATGGCCAGCCCACCGTGCACCGAGAGGACCCGTGTCTTGCCGGTGGCGGTGTCGACCTCGACCTCCGAGACGTGCACCGCGGCGCTGAAGCCTCGACCGACTTGGAGATTGGCGACCGTGATCGGGATGGCTCGCATCTTGTGATCACCGCCCCGTGTCGCAGAGGCGGTGGCGTCGCTCGCGGTGCGCCAGTCGTCGCCGACGATCGCACGCAGCTTCTCGGCTGCGTCGATCGTTGCCGGCCAGATCGACGGCGTCGTTCGGCTTCCTCCAGAGGTTGGGCCGTGCGGGGTTCCGAGTCCTGCTCGGCCCGCCTCGACCACGACATCGATCGGGTCGACGTCGAACACCGTCGCGACGGCTCGGGCGAGGAGCGTCTTGGAGCCGGTGCCCATGTCCTGCACGGCGTTGCGAACGACGAGTCTGCCGTCTCGAACCGACACTTCGATCTCGGTGTCGGGGTCGACCATGTAGAGCCAGTTGCCGGCGGCGACGCCGACACCGCGCCGGTAGCGACCCGATTGCGACCCGGTCGCCGGTCGGTTCTGCCAGACGGGAAGGCTCGACGCCCAGTCGTAGAGGGCGACGCGCTTGTCGTTGCCATCCCAGTTTCGACGGAGCTCGATGGGATCGCGCCCGAGCTGGTGGGCCGCTTGATCGATGCTCTGCTCGAGTGCCCAGGCATAGGTCGGCCCACCGGGTCCTCGGAACGGTGTGCCGGGAGGAGCGTTGGTGACGACATCGGCATCGCGGGCCAATCGGGGGCTCCGGCCGTAGACCAACGTCGCGAGCATGGCGTATGGGCTGTTCATGGCCACGCCGGACACGCTCTCGCCCTCGATGAGCATGGCCTTGAGGTCGCCGTCGTCGTCGACGACGAGGTCGACGTCGGTTCGGCTGCCCGGGCGGTTGCCGGTGGCGGTCAGTTCTTCCCGTCGGCTGAGGGCGACCCGAACGGGTCGCTTGGCCAGCTTGCTGAGCTCGATCGCCGCGGTCATGTCCGGGGTGATCGAGAGCTTCGAGCCGAACCCGCCCCCGACGAAGTCGGCCGTCACGTCGATCGCGTCGTCGTCGAGTCCGTAGCGCTTGGCGAGGCCGTGGGTGATGTGGTCGACCGCCTGCGTGCTGGTCCACACGCGCAGTCGGGCGGGATCGGAGAAGTCGGCGACGGTGGCGTGCGGTTCGAACGACGTGTGGAGTTGTGGTGCGGTCTCGAAATGGAGCTGGACGTGACCGGCTGGGCGATCTCGTCGAGCGGCCTTGACCCGTCGCTTCGCGATGGTGCCCATGAGGGGAGTGGGGCCGGGGCGTCGGACGTTGCCGTCCCAGCGAGCCGGCGCTGCTCCGCCCTCGGCTGCGTTCGGTGCGTTCTTCCGGGCGGCCTTGGAGTCGTAGACGATCGGGGCGCCGTCGACCTTCGCCTCGTCCGGGTCGATCACGAAGGGCAGCGGTTCGATGTCCAGCGGGAGCTCGGCGGCGACTCGCCTGGCTTCAGCCAACGACGAGGCGGCCACCGCGGCGATCGGCTGCCCGGCGAAACGAACCTGGCGGTCGTCGCCGAGCATGTCGATGAGGAAGGGTGCGGCGTCTTGGGGAATCGGAGCGACGGTGCCAGCCGCGATCGGCGATCGAACGATCACGGCCTCGAGCATGTCGTCGAGGCGAACGTCGGCCGCGTACACCGCAGCACCCGTCACCTTGTCTCGCCCGTCGATGCGCCCCCGGCCGTCGGCTGGGCGCCCCCGGCCGTCGGCCGGTGAGCCGTCGAAGTCGCCTCGGCACGCCGCAGCGACCGCTCGATAGATGCCCTCGTAGGCGCCGCATCGGCAGAGGTGGCCGGCCAACGCATCGGCGATCGTGTGGCGATCGGGTTCGGTCTCGCCCTTCGACGCGCGCCATCCGTCGACGAACGAGACGGCGCTCATGATGAAACC
>CALLIQ010000421.1 GCA_938008925.1 uncultured Acidimicrobiales bacterium | reverse complement strand
TGCAGGGTCGGGGCGGCGGCGACCACTGGTTGTCTTTGCTGTTCTCGGTCTTCTCGGATCCCTGCTCGGTCCGACCCCGGCCGGGGCTCAGCAACAGAACGAGATCGTTCTGTCGGTCGACTTCGACGGCACGGCGTCGTTCTCCTCGGCCGACGCCGCCGATGACGGCGCTGGGGCCCACACGCCCGGCCTCGACCTGAATGCGAACAACAACGTCGTCCGCACCTACGACCAAATCCAGTATCGGATCGACTGGAACGTCAACGAGGTCGACGGCAGCTCCACCACGCTTCGCATGACCCTCCCCGAGGGCGTCGAATGGCTCGAGGATGCATCGACCGTCACCGGCGTTCCCTCCGGTTGCGCCGACGACGGCACATCGTCGATCACCGGCAACGACGGCCGCGATCTGGTGTGCGTCACCGACGCCGAGCACGAGGGTTCGAACGGCGCGATCCACCCGCGCGCCTTCGTGACCGGGCTGCTCGACGCGACGCCGCTCACCGTCGACGCAGCGATCCAGACCGGTCAGGCCGCCGCGGTCGTGTCGAACGAGATCACGACCTACGTGTCTGCCCGCCCGGCGGGCAACTGGATCAAGGGCGATCCGATCACCGATGCTGATTCCGGCGACATCATCGCCTACGAGCCCGACGAGATGTACTGGGACGTGGAAGGCCCAGACGGCGCCGGAGGCACGACGACGGGACGCATCTTCGTCTGGAGCCTGCGACTCGAACCGGTCGGCGGGCTGAAGGGCTCCGAGCCCATGGACGACTCCCAGACCCTCCAGCTCTGGGATCACTTCTTTGATGCCGTTCCCGGCACCCAGCTCGCCACGAGCGCACAAATGCTCGCCGCCACGGGCCTCGACCGCGTTCCCTGCGGCGGCTACGACGGCGACGGGTCCTATCCCTTCGGCGTCACCGACGGCATCGCGTCGGCCACGCCCGCGGAACAGACCAATGTCGGCACGTGGTCGTGCTCGGACATGACCGGCACCTCGCCAGGGCCCAGCTACCCCTGGGTCGAGATCGAGATCACCGGCCAGGACACCTCGAACATCGCGACCCAGAACGCCAACCTCTCGCCGAACTCCGCCACCCTGGCCTCCGGCCAGATCGCCTTTTGGGCGCCGGAGAGCGCGCTCATCGCCAAGGCGGTGCCGCGCATCGTCGTGAACGCGATCACCGGTTCGACCACCGAACTCGCTCAGGGCACGACCGACGTCGACCCAATCCAGGTCTACGGCACGAACGGCGCCGTCGACGAACTGTCCGAGCCCGGCAACGGTTTGGCCGGCATCTCGAACAACTCGCCTTACGAGTTCCCCACCTCTCCCCCGGCTGACCCCGGCCGCAGCATGCGCCATTGGGTCCGCTACGCCAACGGTCCATACCAAGAGGTCGAGATGGACTCGGTGCAGCCCGGCGTGTGGCGCACCTACGACAGCCGCGAGACCGACGAGGGCGGTACCGGTCGAGTCATCACCAACGGCCAGGACGGCGTCGACGAGGTCTCGAGTCGCTGGGACGGCGATGGCCAGACCCCGCGAGGCAACGTGCTCTCCGTCATCTCGCAGGTGCAGACGACCACGTCGAACATCAACGGCTCGACGTACTCGAATCCGATCCACCTCTGCGTGGCGGTCGACAACACCAACCAGGAAGTCATCGGCATGCCCGGCAGCTTCCCGCTGCTCGAGGCCGACGCCTACGGCGGCTCGAACGCGAATGCGCACGGCTACGCCATCAACCAGGACACCATCGGCGGTTCTGTGGCGACACCGGCCACCGGTATCGCCCAGGTGCTGAGCAGCATCGAGGGTGGCTGGACGAGCGTGTACTGGCCGACGTCGGTGCCGACCGTGCGCACCGACAAGCGCGAGCTCGACTACGTGATCGAGGTCGCCGAAGCCACCAGCCCGGGCAACACCGTCGCCATCAACGGCGTTTCGTGCAACGGGGGCGACGCCACCTGGTACGACGCCAGCGGCGATCTGACGGCCCTCGAGACCGGCACCATGCCAGACGGCACGCCGATCTACGGCAACGTCACCCACTTCCGTGTTCGCACCTCCGGTGATGTCCCGTGGCAGACCGACAATCCCAACTCGGCCAACAACACCTTCGCCTCTCGCGTGTTCCTCGGCTTCCAGGTCAAGGTGAAGGACGACCCGGTCGCCCAAGCCGCCGACCAAGAGCTGTTCGTCTACGCCGCCCGCGCCAGTGGCGTGTGGGACGGCACCGGTCAGCCGCCGACCGACACGTGCACCAACTCCGCCGTCTTCGGCCAGAGCAATGACTTCGACGACGATGATGGCATCCCACTCGGCTGGTGCAACCTCGACTTCACCGACGACGCCGCAATCTCCGGTGGCGACTCGACCGACCTGACCGACTTCAAGAACGACTTCGACTCCTCAGTCGTCGAGTACGCGGACGACGTGGCTCGCCCCCGCCTCGCACACGCCGACGCGGTGTACATCGTCGAACCGGCCTTGGCCATCTCCAAGGTCAACACCGACGGCCCCGCCGACATCACGGCCAACGGGCAAATCGTCGAGTTCGAGATCAACCCGAAGGTCGTCGGCTCGTCCTTGGATGAGATCCTCGACGTGACCGTCACCGACGAGTTGCCACCCGAAATGGAGTTCGTCGGCTTCACGACGCTGCCCGACGAGGGCACCTGCACCGAAGACGCCGAGATCATCACCTGCGAGTACGGCGATCAGGCGGGAGGCTGGGGCGCCCTCGGGCAAGGACGCTTCTCGTTCGAGGTTCGCATCCGCGACGCCGGAGCCAACGCAACCCTGACGAACGAAGCCACCATCTCCGGCGATGACTCCCAGACCGGAATCGCCAAGGACCCCGCGACCTCGAGTGCCCAGGCGTTCACCGGTGCTCCGTTCGAAGAGTCCGGGATCGAGAAGGCGGTCGACGAGCACATCACCACGTGCTTCGAGACGCCTGGCTCAGACATGGACCTCGGCGACTGCACCGTCATCGCCACCGATTCGAACATGGTCTTCACCCTCGACGTCGAAAACGAAGGCAACGTCGACCTCGACGACTACCGCGTGATCGACGTGTTCCCCCACGACACCGATGCATCGGAACTGGCGAGCCTCACCCTCACCGGTGACGGCCGCACGCCGCCGTCGAACTTCACCGGCGACGTCGACTTCGTGGGCGTCGTGGCTCCTGCTGGCGCCACCGTGCTCTACACCGCTGAGGATCCGGCCGACATCAGCCGAGACCCTGGCGTCGCCGATACGTCGACCACCTGGTGCGACGCCCCGATCGGCGGCACCGCCGTTCCCGCTGGCCTGGCGTTCGCCGCTGGCACCGAGCCGTGCCCGACGTCGCTCGCCGAGGTGACGGCCGTCCACGTGAATCTCGGCACGCTCGACAAGGGAGCGACCGAAGAAATCCAGATCCACCTCCAGACGGTCGGCGCTGACTGCGGCGACATCTGGACGAACAACTTCGGTGCTCGCACCAGCGACCTTCTTCTCCCGATCCGATCCAACGACGTGTCGGTGATGGCCGGGTTCTGTGACCCCGGTATCGACATCGAGAAAGACACGAATGGTTTGCAGTCCGACACCAGCCCAGGAGCGCAGATCGTCGCTGGCGATCCCGTCACCTGGACCTACGTCGTGACCAACACCGGCGACGTTGCGCTCAACAACGCCACCGTCACCGACTCCGACGCCGCCGTCACCCCCGACTGCGATGTCGACGGCGACGACACCCTCGACGGAACCAACGTCATTCCGCTGCTCGTTCCGAACCAGTCGGTCACCTGCGAGGCCTCCTCGACGGCGGTCGCTGGCCCCTACATGAACAACTCGGCGGTCACCGGTGCTGCGGTCCTCCCGGACTTCTCCGATCCTGCGGTCGACCCTGCGGATCCGACCACCTGGCCGACCACGGCGGCGAGCTACAGCGCGCCGGTCGATCCGGTCACCGGTGGCTCGATGATCCCCGATCAAAGCGATGCCGATCCGTCGCACTACACCGGCATCGATCCGGTGCCGACGATCGACATCGAGAAGGACACCAACGGCGTCCAGTCCGACACCGCACCCGGCGAGAATCTCGTCGCTGGCGAAGCGGTCACGTGGACCTACGTCGTGACCAACACCGGTACGGCCGCTCTGGTCGATGCCACCGCCACCGACGTCGACTCCACAGGCGCAAACGTTCCGGTCGACTGCGATGTCGACGGTGACGACGTGCTCGACGGAACCAACGTCATTGCGTTGCTCGTTCCGTCGGCGTCGGTCACCTGTTCGTCGACAGGCGTGGCTCAGGCTGGCCCCTACGCGAACAACGCGACCGTCACCGGCGACATGACGCTGCCGAACGTCGGCTGCGTCTGCGACCCAGACGTTGCGTCGTCGTGGCCAGCGGACATCGCTGACTACACCACCTACGCCGACCCGGTCTCCGGTGATGCCCGGTCGGTCAGCGATGCTGACCCGTCGCACTACATCGGCCTCGAACCGAGCGTCGACATCGAAAAGGACACCAACGGCGTCCAGTCCGACACTGCGCCGGGCGAATCGATGGCTGCTGGCGACACCGTGATCTGGACCTATGTCGTCACCAACGACGGTCCGACGGCGCTCCTCGACGCAGTCGTCACCGATTCCGATCCTGCGGTGACGCCGAACTGTGACATCGACGGTGATGGCACGGTCGACGGGACCGACACGATTCCGCTCTTGGTTGCCGGAGCCTCGGTGACGTGCGAGGCCACCGGTCTCGCCATCGCCGGCGCCTACACGAACACCGCAACGGTGTCCGGCACGCCGGCCGTCCCCGACTTCTCGGACCCGGCCATCGATCCGGCCGACTCGGGAACCTGGCCAACCGATGCCGGCGACTACAGCGTCCCCGACGGGACCGACGGTGAACCGATCGCCCCGGTGACCGACCAGGACCTCTCCCACTACACCGGGGTCGGTTTCGAGCCGGCGATCGACATCGAGAAGGACACCAACGGCGTCCAGTCCGATATCGCTCCCGGCGAGCAGATCATCGAAGGAGAGGCCGTGACGTGGACCTACGTCGTCGTCAACAACGGCTTCACCGCACTGGCCAACGCATCGGTGCTCGATGACGACTCGTCGGTGACGCCCGTCTGCGACGTCGACGGTGACGGAAACCTCGACGGCACGAACGTGATCCCGCTGATGCTTCCCGGCGACGAAGTGACCTGTTCCGCCGTCGGTGTCGCAGCCATCGGTGCCTACACGAACACTGCGACGGTGACCGGCTCGCCCGTGCACCCCGACTTCTCCGATCCGGCGATCGACGCAACCGACGTGTCGACCTGGCCGAGCGACCCGACGGCCTACAGCCCAGCGGTTGACTCGACCGGGGCGGCGTTCGCTCCGGTCTCCGATTCGGACGACTCGCACTACACCGGCATCGCCCCGACCGGGGCCATCGCCGGCGTGCTGTGGAACGACACCGATCGTGACGGCGTTCAAGACCCCGGCGAGACGCCACAGGCTGGCGTCCGAGTCGAGCTCCTCGACGAGGCCGGCAACCCCGTACTCGATGCCAACGACAACCCGATCGTCACCACCACTGACGCAAACGGCGCCTACCGCTTCGATGACGTGCCTCCCGGCAACTATCGGGTTCGGATGACGGCACCAGACGGCACGGTGCTCACCCCCGGTTCGGGTAGCGATGACAACGTGGACGCCAACGGCGTGACGGCCGTGATCGTGGTCGGTGCTGGAGCAGAGGTCGCCGGCATCGACGCTGGTCTCGTTCAGACGACTGCGACGCTGGCGTTCACCGGGTCAAGCTCGAGCAGCATCGTGAGCATGGCGCTCGCGATGCTGATGCTGGGCGGTTCGATGGTGTTGGCGACCCGACGTCGTCGAGCCACTGTGTCCGCCGATTGATCGTTCCGAAGGGGTCAGCTGAACCGCAGCGTCGGTTCAGCTGACCCCTCGAGCGGTCGCCCGCTGTTCGCCCAGGTCCCGCAATGCCTGGAGTTCGGCCGCGAAACCGTGGGTCGTCGCCGCAGCCTCGGCCTCGGTCAGCAGTTCGGACAACTCGGGGGCGTCTGGATCTCGCCTGAGCATGATCGTCGCCAGATAGCGGCGGGCCTCAGTCGCGAAGTACGGGAACCGGGCTGCGTCGGCCTCAGCGATGGCCTCGCGGAACAGCTTCTCTGCGCCATCGAGGTCACCGAGCCCGACGCGGGCTTGACCGAGCGCCGTCGACACGTGCCCGCTGACGCAGATGCCCAATCCGATCACGGCGAAGCGTCCTCGATGGGCGGTGAGGTGATGGATCACCAGCTCACAGAAATCGCGACGACCCAGGTGGAAGCCGATCCAGGCGAGGTTGCACATGCTCGACACGAAGTACCAGTCGGAGTCTGGCAGCGCCTGGCGTTCGATGAGCCGGACCGCCGCATCCCCGTCGCCACCCTCGGCCAGGGCCCTGGCGATCGGGTGGTTCCACTTCGTGGCCCAGTCCTCGACGTGGTCGAACTGCTCCATCGCCTCGCCGAAGGGCCGCAACATCTCGCCGAGCGTTCCCTCGCCGAGTGCGATGGCCGCTTCCTGGATCACCGACGGACCGAAGCCGTCAACCGGCGCCTTCTCGGCCCGCTCGCTCTGCTCTTTCACGGCCGCTCGCGCACCCGGCTCGCACCGAGCGATCGCCAGCATCGTCTCGAAGTGGGCGACGAGGTAGCGGTACCAGTACGAACGAGCGGCTTCCGCGTTCTCTCGGAGTTCGGCGATCAGCGCCTCTGCCTGCTCGATCTCGCCCCGCTGTTGGTGCTCGACGGCCATGAAGAACCCACCGGTGAACAGATGCGATCGGTCGCCCGACAGCCGACCGATCCGACGCAGTTCGACCGCCAGCGCCCAACGCCGCTCGAACTGGGCCGGGTCTTGGATGGCGATCAGTTCGGCTGCGATGGCGGTCCCGATCGCGTCGGAGTCCTGTCGTTCGCGAGCGAGACGCTGCGCCTCCTCGATCAACGACCGGCACCGGTCGACGTCGGGGTCATACGCCAAGTTGATGGCGAGCACGGCGAGAACCTTGGCTCGCCGTTCGTCCTCTGGCCCGAGCAGCAACAGGGCTTCCTCGCACAACTCGACGACCTCGGCGTCGACGATGCCCGCCTCGGAGTACCAGAACCCCGGGCGCATCATGGCGATCGCGCATCGCGCCAGGAGGTCGCCGTTCTGGCGAGACCGAGCGTGCCTGGCCGCTTTGAGGAGATCGTCGCGATGGCGATCGTCGCCGAGCATGCGGAGGCTCGAACCCAGGCGGTAGCGGATCTCGCCGATCGCATCGTCGTCGACGGTCTCGGCCGACTCGGCGAGCTCGAGCACACTGCCGAGACGGGCAGCGGCCGACTCCCACGCCGCGGCTGCCATGTCGCGATCGGCGGTGACACCCAAGAAGTGGGCGGCCCGATCTCGCGCGCCGACGCCCGAGGCTCGTTGCCAGTGATGGGCGAGCGCGTCGATCGCGCTCGGTCGTTCACGTTCCAGCAGTTCTGCAACGGATCGGTGCAGCCGGGCTCGCCGAGAAGGCCGAAGCTCGCGCAGCAGTGCCTCTCGACCGAGCTCGTCGTAGAAGGCGCACACCTCGCCGTTGTCGTCCTCGTGGACGAGACCGACGGCGACCGCTGACTCGACCGCATCGAGCACATCGTCCACCTCGACGTCGGCGACCGATGCGACGACCTCGACGTCGAACTGCGATCCGACGACGGCGGCGATGGTCAAAAGCCGGGTTGCGTCGTCGTCGAGTCGGGCGATGCGCTGCGTCATCAGATCGACGACGGAGTCGGGAAGCGGCAGATCATCGGGCGAGGCGGTCAGCTCCCACCGGTCTTGGCGGACCAGCACGCCGGTCGAGACCAGATGAAGGATGAGCTCCTCGAGGAAGAGCGGGCTGCCGCCGGCGACCTTGGTGATCTGCTCGGCGAACGCCAGCTCCGGTCCTTGGAGGGCGACTCCGGCGCGCGATTCGAGCATCGTGACCACGTCGGTTTCGTCGAGGCGGCGCAGGCGATGGTTGGCGATCCGATGCGTCGTCCGCGTCGAGTGCCACAGCCCCCGCAACGCAGCGCCCCGATCGAGCGCCTCGATCCGGGTTCCGATGAGCACCAGGACGCGTTCCAGCCCCGGGTCGGACAGGACGTGTTCGAGTAGATCGATCGTGTCGCGTCCCGCCCACTGGGCATCGTCGATCACGAACAGCACCGGACGAAGCTCGGCGAGTCGGTGGAACGTGTCGACGACCGCGCCGAACACGTCGTTGCGGTCGGCGACCGTGCCGGCATCCGGCACCCCGCCGAAGATCGGGGCGAGCGAGGTGTCTTCGCCCCGCACGGCCGCTGCGACCGGACCATCGACCCCGGCGGCGCTCGCCAACGCATCGGCGACCGCTCCATACGGCAAGCGGAGATCCTCGTCGCATGCGCCATAGAGCACGGTCGCCCCTCGCCCGACGACGTCACGAGCGAACTCACGAATGAGGCGGGTCTTGCCGCCACCCTCTTCGCACGACACCATCGCGGCCCGGAGATCGCCACGCACCACCTCGCGCCAGGTCGATCGCAGCTGGGCGAGATCGTTGTCACGCCCGACGAAAGCGAAGCGCTGTTCACGCAGGAACGCCGGCGGGAGGTCGACCAGCGGCCGGGCCGCACCGGTGGATGCCAACCGGTGAACGACGACGGGCGACGGCAGCCCCTTGAGGCGATGGACGCCGAGATCGACCGCAGGCCCAGCGGCACCGTTTGCCAGGGTGCGCACGCTCCCGCTCATGACGGTGGCGTCGTCGGCCAGTTCGAGGAGGCGGGCGGCCTCGACGACGGGACGGCCGAACTCGTCATCGGCGCCGATCGCGACTTCACCAACCGCGATGGCGGCCGCGGCGATGGTCCGGTCGGTCGCCCCCGCTCGAACGCTCGAGTCGGCGGCCACCGCATGGACGTCGGCACAGGCCTCGACCGCAGTCACACACGACCTGAACGTCGCGACGTGGCCCGGGCCGTTGGTGTCGATGATCCGTCCCTGTGCCGAAAGGGCGTTGCTTGCCAGCGACAGCGCCGTGGCCGCCTGGTCGTCTGGGCTGGTGATGCTCGTGAACACGACCGCCGCCAACTCGGTCGCTTCTCCCGCGAGGTCGTCGCCGAGACCGAGGAGTCGGTACTGCGACGCACCGTCGCCGACCCGCTCCAGTTCGGTGTCGACCACGCCGACCGCTGCTCGCTGCACGAGTTCGTCGATCACGATCTCGTTCGGCGATGCCGACTGCTCGAGTTCGACGAGGCGGGCGGGGTTTCGGGCGGACCGCTCACCGTCGTTGTCGACGACCTCGTCGATCGTGATGGCGATCCGGACGGTGAAGTCGGCGGCGGCCCCGACGTCGCTGCGGAGGCGTTCGGCGAGGTGCAGGGCGGATGCGGTCGAGCGGCAGCCGATCACGCTGCCATCGCCTTCGGTCGAGATCCGGTGACCGGGGATGTCGATGAGCGCCGCCTCGATCAGATCGACGAGACGCCGACGCTGCGACACCGCCGCTCGAAGGCCGTCGCGGGCCAACGTCGCCGTTGAACCGACGATGTCGATGGCGACGAGCGCGAACAACGTGCTACTCGAACTCGACCCGTCCCTCCGTGCCTCCCCCACCGCCAGAACCCTAGTCCGGGCGGCGTCAGAGGCATCAGGCGCGTTTGCCAGAGAAATCTCGGGCTCGATGTAAGGATCGCCGTGGAGCTGCGTCCAATCAGGTGAAGACCACCGATTCGGGCATGGCACAGACGTGAACCAGCACACCCACAACGACATCTTCACCGGCTGGATGAACGACCACCGCGGCATCGTCGTGAAGATCGTGCGCAGCTTCGCCAGCAGCCCGGCCGACGCGGAGGACCTCACCCAAGAGGTCACCCTGGCCATCTGGCGCTCGGTGCCGTCGTTTCGAGGTGGGGCGAAGCCGTCCACCTGGATCTGGCGGGTGGCCCTCAACCGGGCCATCTCCTGGCAGCGTTCCGCCGTCGACGACGCCGGCCAGGCCCCGATCGACGAGGTCGCCGAACTGACCGCGATCGATCGAGCGGACGAGCGGGTGGCCGTCGCCCGGCTCTACCGACTGTTGCGTTCGCTCGCCCCGATCGACCGCTCGCTCATGGTCCTGTCGCTCGAGGGCCACAGCTACGCCGAGATGGCCGACATCACCGCCTTGAGCGAGACCAACGTCGGCGCCCGACTCAGTCGGGCCCGAGCCCGACTCACCGAACTGATCGAGACGGAGGACGCATGACCGACCCGCTCGCCGACCTGGCCCGCACCTGGGCCGAACAACCAACAGAAGAGGAGACCGGTCTCATGGCCGCACCGTCAACCACCATCGCTTCCGAGATGCTGAGCGCCTACAAGAAGGATCGACGCCGATTGATCTGGCTCAGCTTCCAAGAGGGAATCCCCGCCATCGCCGTCGCCGCCTTCATCTGGTTCGTGATCGCGCCCGAGGCCGAACTCACCTGGCTCGCACTTCTCTGCGGCGTCGTCCCGCTCGCCGTCGTCGGCTACGGCATCGGCTCGTCGATCGCCCAGGAGCGCCGGGCATCGCAGTGGGGCAACTCGACGCGAGACGTGATCGCCCGCCGCCTCGACCAGGTCGAGCACCGAGCCGCCATCTACCGAAACACCCTGTGGTG
>CALLIQ010000420.1 GCA_938008925.1 uncultured Acidimicrobiales bacterium | reverse complement strand
TTCCTGTGGGATCGATTCCGGATCGTCGTCGAGCCATCGGCGGCCGTGCCGCTCGCCGTGCTTCGGTCCGGAGCGTGGCAACCGGCTTCGGCTGACGCCACCGTTGGGGTGCTGCTGTGTGGAGCGAACACAGCCCTCTCCTGACGGGCTGGGTTCAGCCCGCGTTCACCGGCGTCGCGAGCTCGACGAGGACGTTGCTCGGGGCGAGCACGTAGGCAACGGTCTGTCCCCACGGCTTGTCGATCGGCGCCACGTAGGGTCGAGCTCCGGCCTCGATCGCCCGCGCCAATGCGGACGCCACATCGTCCGTGATGAGGGTGATCGACGCCGCAGCGGGTCGGTCGGCGTCGATGGGCGCGAAGCCACCGGCCTCAGCCAGGTTGGTCGTCGCCAAGACCGTCGATGCGAATGCGAGGCAAGTCGGACCCGTCTCGACTTCGCCGTAGTCGTTGTCGGGCGTCACGAATCGTTTCGGAAACCCGAAGGCGTCGGAGAAGAAGTCGACCGTCGTGGCGACGTCGTCGACGTAGAAGATGGTGTAACCCAGTGAAATGTCGGTCATGGACTGACCGTACGGTGAGGTTGCGACAACCGATTGTCGGTATTTGTCGGAATTTCTTGCCACCGGTCGCCTGGCGGTGTGGAGTGGTCTCGTGAATCGGCTTGAACGGCTCTACGCGATCTCCGAGGTCATCCGTGGGTCAGGTCGCCACCCCATCAGCTCAGCGAGACTGGCTGAGCGGTTCGAGGTGTCCCGACGCACGATCGAGCGCGATCTCGCGGCCCTCAGGCAAGCCGGCGCTCCGCTGACGAGTGAGGGAGGACGCAACGGCGGCATCGTGAGCCTCGGCACTGCTGCTGGCGCGGTCGTTGCTCTGTCCGCGACGCAGGTGACGGCGATCCTCACGGCGATCGCCGGCGCCGGAAGCGCGATGCCATACGCCGCAGACGCTGCGGCTGCAGCCGATGTCCTGTTGAACGGCCTCGCCACGAACACACGAGCATCGGTTGACGAACTCCGCGGTCGTCTTCGAACCCACGGGGGTAACCAGGTCGTTTCGCCGAGAGTCCTGCGATCGCTCGAAGAGGCCGTCCGCCGCCAGCTCATCGTTTCGATCGACTACGTCGACGCGTCGGGTGATCGGACGAGTCGGCCCGTCGAGGCCGTCGGCTTCTTTCGCGGCCCGGACGGTTGGTTCTTGAACGGCTGGTGTCACATGCGACAGGGCGGGCGGATCTTCCGTCTCGATCGCATCGAGCGGGCGTCGCTCACGACGAAGCCGAACCAGGTCCGTGATGTCGATGAGGTCCTCGGCTGGATCCCCGTCGACGCACAAGCCCCCTGAGACCGCCCCAGAGGGTCACAGCTCGCCTCGACTCAGCTCGCCTCGACTCAGCTCGCGATCGCGCGGGTGACGTGCGGGTTGCCGCCGAGGGCTGCTTCGAGCGTGGTCGGGAGCTCGTGTGCGAGCACGTCCCACATGCGATCGAGCAGCTCGGCGGTCATCAGCAACTCAGGAGTCACCTGGGCGGTGGCCTCTCGACGGACTCGGTCGGCGACGGTGCGGACGCCGATGAGGGTCGCCGCCACGCCGAGATCGAGCGGTGCTGCGCCGGCCGCTCGGGCGGCCCTGACTCTCGCTTCGGTGTCTTCGATCAACGAGCCGACGATCAGCGAGACGATCGACTCGTAGACCGCTCGGGTCGCCCGCGGCGAGCGCAGCAGCAACGTCTGCGTCGCGCTTCTGCCCGCGAGTCGGGCGAGGCGCCCGATCTGGGCCTGCACACCGGCCACCCACGCCTGTCGGCGGCTGAGCCGGACGACCGGTGCGGGTTGGGGCATCTCGACGGTTTCGCGCTCGGCGCGCAGTTCGGCCAGCGTTTCGTCGTAGTCGCTACGAGAAGACGGATCGGACAGCACCCGCCAGGCGTCGTTGAGCGCCGCCATGTGGCGATCGGCGTCGATCACCGTGGACACATCCGGGTGATAGCGGCGAGCTCGGAGGCGATAGGCCGACCGGAGTTCCTCGACCGAACAGCCCGGATCGACCCCGAGGAGGTCGTAGAGGGTGTCGGTGGCCATCGCACGATTGTGCCTCATGCACCGCTCGATGTCGCCGCTCGACCATCAGGAATCGGCCCCTCGTGCCGATGGACAACCATGACCGAGGAGACCGCCATCGCCGCGACCCCACCGGGGTTGCGAGAGCGCTTCTGGGCAGGGCTGCCGGAGAAGATCCAGATGGTGCTCGTCTTGGCTGCGTGCATCCTCGCATTCGCAGCGGCCTTCGCTCCCCTGGTCTACCTGCTGCGCCGTATCGGCGTCGGCTGAGCCCGAGCCTCGATGTAGGGCCCCGGTGTGTAAACCTCCGCTGATCGAGGTTTGACCGCAGAAGCGACGGAGGTTTGCCGGAGGTTGGTCGCCTGGTGCGCCCGGCAGGGCGTGAGTAGGGTCGCCGACCATGGCTCATGGACTGAACATCGGCGTCACCATCTTCCCG
>CALLIQ010000419.1 GCA_938008925.1 uncultured Acidimicrobiales bacterium | reverse complement strand
GGCGAAGCATTCTCCGGCACGAACAACCAAGAGGTGGGCGTCGATGAGCCCGACCTCGTGAAGACCGATGGCGAACGGCTCGTCATCGCAAACGGCAACCAGATTCGTGTGCTCCGCGTGGGTGACGGCGCTCCGGAACTCGAGCGCACGATTCGTCTCGACGAGAACGTGTGGGCCAACGAACTCTTCCTCAACGGTGACACCGTGCTCGTGATGTCGAACGGCTGGACGCAGACCAGTCTCGCCGACTCGTCGATCTCGCTGCCGAACGGCATCAACATCACCCAGCTCACCGAGATCGACATCTCGACCGGTGACGTCATCCGAGCATTCGAATACGAAGGCAACTACCTCTCGGCCCGAGATGTCGACGGCACGGCCCGCATCGTCCTCTCCGCCCAGGCCGGCTCGTTCCCCTTCGTGTTCCCGTCGAACGACGCGGCTCGCGACGCCGCCGAGACGGCGAACCGCAGCCTCATCGAGAACTCGACGATCGATCAGTGGCTGCCGACGTACCGCATCGTCGACGGCTCTGGCTCGGTCCTCGAGTCTGGCCCGATCGTCGACTGCGACCGGATGCACTTGCCCGCCGGGTTCTCCGGCTTCGGGACGCTCGCCGTTCTGACCATCGACCTCGACGAGGGCCTCGAGCTCATGGACTCCCTCGCCGTGTTGACCGACGGGCAGACCATCTACGCATCGCCCGACCGCCTCGCCGTCGCCACCAACCGGTGGCCCGAGTGGGATCCGGAAACCGGTGAAGCCGTCGAAGACGAGAACACCAACACCACCTCGGTCCACAGCTTCGACATCTCCGACCCGTCCCAGGCCACCTACACCGCATCCGGTTCGGTTCGAGGCTTCGTCCTCAACCAGTTCTCGATGTCGGAGCACGAAGGCCTCCTCCGCATCGCCACGACCGAGACCCCGCCGTGGAACAACGGCGGCCAGGAGCAGAGCGAGAGCTTCGTGACGGTCCTCGGCGAAGAGGGCGGCGTGCTCGAGACGATCGGCCAGGTCGGCGGCCTCGGCAAGGGCGAGCAGATCTTCTCGGTCCGCTTCATCGGCGACACCGCCTACGTCGTGACCTTCCGACAGGTCGACCCGCTCTACACGGTCGATCTCTCCGAGCCGACGGACCCGACGGTTCTCGGCGAGCTGAAGATCCTCGGCTTCTCGACGTATCTGCACCCGATCGACGACGGGCGTCTCCTCGGCATCGGCCAGGACGCAGACGAGAACGGCTTCCAGCTCGGAGCGCAGATCTCCTCGTTCGACGTCGCTGACCTCACGAACCCGACTCGAACCGATCAGCTCGGTCTCGGCGAGAACAGCTACAGCGGCATCGACTGGGACAAGAAGGTGTTCCTGTGGTGGGCTCCGACGAACACGGCCTACGTGCCGGTCTCCTGGTGGAACTGGGACGAGGTGACCCAGACCGAGGACAACGGCGCTGCCGTGGTCGTGGTCGGCGTCAACGACGATGGCACGCTCGTCGAGCGAGGCCGGGTCGAGCACCCGCAGCTCCGCTCGTGTGAGGGCCCGAACGGCTACACCGAGGAGCTCATCTCGAACTCGAACGGTGCCGTCGTCCCCGCAGACGCCGTGGTCATCGATGCGACGGAGGAAGAACCGGCCGAGCCGGCCGAAGAAGCACCGCCAGGCATCGACGCAGAGGCTGAGCTCGTCGAGCCTGCTCCCGAGGATCGGGTCGACGACAAGTACTTCCCCGAAGAGGAGTACTGCTGGACCTACGCAGCGGAGATTCGCCGTTCGGTCATCGTCGGCGATCAGCTCCTGACGATCTCCGAGACCGGCGTGAAGGCCTCCAGCCTCGACGATCTGTCGAGCATCGGCTGGGTCAGCTTCGACCGCTGACCCCACCCCTCGACCCAACCTCCGTCGCCGATGGGGTCAAGTCTCGATCAGCGGAAGCTCAACCCCTGCTGATCGAGACCTGACCCCCAAATGCGACGGAGGTTCTAGGGTTGGGGCATGGGTCGGCCGATGACGAAGACGCTCATCAGCGAGGGCAGCCGTTTGGTGGTTGCCCTCGTCGTTGGTTTTGCACTCGCCCTGGTCTGGCCGAGCTCGTGGAAGCGCGAGGACCGCTGAGCGGAGGCCTCGGTCAACGCTCGGTCAACGCCCGGCCGGTCAGAGTTCGATGCGGTCGATCGACACGATCCCCGGGTTCGAGCGAATCGTGTCGAGCACGGCATCGTCGACCGGCTCCTTGGTGGCGATGACCATCACGGCAGAACCGCTCTCGGAGGCCCGACCGACGTCCATGTCGTCGATGTTGACCGAGGCGTCGCCGAGCAGCGTGCCGACGAGCCCGATCATGCCGGGGCTGTCGTCGTTGCGGATCACGAGCATGTGATCGCTCGGCGGGATATCGACGTCGTGACCGTCCACCTCGACGATCCGCGCTTCGTTGCGCAGACCCATCAGCGTGGCCGAGATGCTTCGATCGCCGTTGCGGACGCTCAGGCGGTTCACGAAGTCTCGACTGGTCGAGGTCGACACCGACGTCAGCTCGAGACCGCGCTCAGCCATCAGACTCTCGACGTTGACGTAGCTCACGGGTTCATCGGTCAGGACCGACGTCGCGCCCTTCGCTGCGGCGAGCGACACGAGCCGGTTGTCGTAGCCACCGATCTCACCCTCGAAGTGGACCTCCAGCGAGCCGGACAGAGCTGAGCTCATCGACGCGAACGTGGCGCCGAGCTGCTCGGCCAGCGGCAGGAACGGCTTCATCGTCGCCGCCACCTCCGCCGCGTCGATGTTGACGGCGAAGGGAACGAAGTCGCCGGCGAGAGCGAGGCCGACCTGCTCGGCGATGGTCACGCCCGCCTTGAGCTGCGCCTCGTGGGTCGATGCTCCGAGATGCGGTGTGAGCACGACGGTCGGGTGGTCGCGCAGCGGTGAGTCGCCGAGCGGCTCGTTTGCGAACACGTCGAGGCCAGCGCCGCCGACCCGTCCGGACTCGAGGCCGCGAGCGAGGGCCTCCTCGTCGACGACACCACCGCGGGCCACGTTGACGATCCGGATGCCGTCCTTGGCCTTCGACAAGAAGTCGTCGCCGATCATGCCGACGGTTTCTGGGGTCTTGATGACGTGCACGGTGACGACATCGGCCTGGGCGGCCAGCTCGTCGAGCGTCACGAGCTCGACCGACATCTGGCGAGCTCGTTCCTCGGACACGAAGGGGTCGTGGGCGATGAGCTTCATCCCGAACGCCTGCGCCCGCTGGGCGACGAGGGCGCCGACGCGGCCGAGACCGACGATGCCGAGGGTCTTGCCGTAGAGCTCCATGCCCGTCCACTTCGACCGTTCCCAACGACCGGCACGAATGGCGGCGTCGGCGGCTGCGGTGTTGCGGGCCTGGGCGAGGATGAGCGTCATCGTCTGCTCGGCGGTCGAGATGATGTTCGACTGCGGTGCGTTGACGACCATCACGCCACGTTTGGTGGCCGAGGCCACGTCGACGTTGTCGAGACCGATGCCGGCTCGGCCGACGACCATCAGGTCGGAGCCGGCGGCGAGCAGCTCGTCGGTCACCGTGGTCGCAGATCGAATGATCAGGGCCGACGCTCCGACGATGGCGCCCTCGAGCTCCTCGGGAGACAAGCCGACCTGTACATCGACATCGTGTCCGGCTGCCCGAAGAGCATCGAGACCGGACTCGGCGATCACTTCTGAAACCAAAATGCGAGCCATGAGGTCATCTTTGCCGGATCGTGGGAGTGCGCCAACCTCTTTCGCGTATTGGCCCGCGATCAGGACACATGTCACCCCATCGAGGGGATGCGGCGTCCGGAGGAGCAGGGGTGGGTCAGCGTCGCTCTCGTCTCACTAGGGTGCCGAAATGACCACCGAGTCCCCGAAGCCAACCCTCATCATCGGCGCCGGCCTGAGCGGCCTGGTGGCCGCGCGAGACCTCGCGAGGGCCGGGCGATCGGTGCTCGTGGTCGACAAGGGCCGCAGCGTCGGCGGCCGACTGGCCACCCGCCGGATGGGCGATGCCGTGCTCGACCACGGTGCTCAGTTCTTCACCGTTCGATCCGACGACTTCAGAGCCGACGTCGACGCCTGGCTCGCAGCCGGTGTCGTCGAAGAGTGGTGTCGCGGTTTCAGCGCTGACGACGGCTATCCCCGCTATCGAGGTGCCGGCGGCATGAACCGGTGGGCGAAGCACATCGCCACCGAGCTCGCCGCGATGACCGACGACGGCCGTCCACTCGTGCGAATCGAGACCCGTCAACGAGCACAGGCCATCATCGACGACGGCGAGTCGTTCGTGGTCAGCTACGACGGCGCCACCCGGGAGCCCGACCACGCAGACTCGGTCATCGCCACCAGCCCCGTGCCCCAGACGCTCGAGGTCCTGGCATCCGGTGGCATCGCGATCGCCCAGCCAGACCGATCGACGATCGAGGCGATTCGCTATCACGCCGTCGTCGGGTTGCTCGCCACGATCGACGCGGGAGCAGGCGGAGATGCCGGCCCGGACTTCGGAACGGCGGGCGCGCTGCAACAGCCCGACGATGCGACGTTCACCTTCGTCGCCGACAATCGGCAGAAGGGGATCTCGCCGGCGTCGGCGGTGACATTCCACGCTGCGCACGACCGGT
>CALLIQ010000418.1 GCA_938008925.1 uncultured Acidimicrobiales bacterium | reverse complement strand
CAACATCGACGCTGACGGCAACATCGTCGTGATCAACGACGTCGACATCGAGAATGCCGAAGACGCCACCGCATTCGTCCTCACCCTCGAGCCGACGGTCGACCCCGACCCGGCCCCGAGCTCGACCCACATCCTCGCCGGTGACTTCGACAACGGCGTCGCCAACCTCACGCTCGACCACCCCGCAGCACTCGGCATCGACCTCTCCGAATCGGCTGGCTCCTACATCGTGGCGACGCCGACGACTGGATCTGACTCCTCCGATGACCTCAGCGGCGTCTGGTTCCTCGACCCGACCCTCCCGGCCGGCGAGCGCGCATCGCTGGACCTTCCCACCCTTCCCGAGGGCTGGGTCTACGAGGGCTGGGCCGTCATCGACGGCGTTCCCGTCTCCACCGGCCGTTTCGTCGACGCCACCGGCCCCGATGACTTCTCCGACTTCTCCGGACCCGACCCGGCCCCGAACTACCCGGGCGAAGACTTCATCGTCAACGCACCCGACGGGCTCACCTTCCCGACCGACCTGACCGGCGCCACCATCGTGATCAGCGTCGAGCCGGAGCCGGACGACAGCCCCGCCCCGTTCGTCCTCAAGCCGCTCGTCGGCACGGTCCCCGACGGTGTTGCGGTCGGAGCCTCTCAGGCGCTGGGTGCCGGTCCGGCTGACATCAGCGGTGTGGCCACCATCGCCAGCGCTGAAGTCGGTCCTCGAGGTTCGCCGAAGCCTCCGGCATCGAGGGTTCCATCGCTCGCCTCTACGTCGCCGTGTTCAACCGTCAGCCCGACGCTGCCGGCCACGCCTTCTGGGTCGAGCAGGCTGCCAACGGCATGAACCTCGTCGACATGGCCGCCTTCTTCGTCTCCTCGCCGGAGTTTGCCGACACCTACGACGAGCTCGACAACGCAGCGTTCGTCGACCTCATCTACATCAACGTGCTGACCCGAGGTGGCGAGGCCGAGGGCGTGGCCTTCTGGAACGGACAGCTCGACAGCGGTGCAATGAGCCGTGCGGTGGTCGTGCTCAACTTCTCCGAGTCCGTCGAGTTCAAGGCTCTCACCAAGACCAGCTGATCGTCAGCACCTTCACAATCCACGAATGACGGAGGAGCCGCCCGGCGACGGGCGGCTTCTTCGCGTCAGTTCACGGTCGCCTGCTATCAACACCGACGCGAAGCACAACCGCTTCACGGAGGGAATGACCACCATGACGAAGATCACCGCTCGCGCCGCACTCTTGGCCGCGATTGCATTCGGTGCCGCTGCCTGCGGCGGCGGTTCCGGCGACCGCGATGCCCTGATCGAAGACCGAGTCCGCATCGGCAACACCCAGGAACAGGCCGAGTGCTACGCCGACGCCGTCATCGCCGAGTTCGGTGGAGACCCTGCAAGCGACGGCGACCTGTCCGATGAGGACGTCACGATGCTCCTCGGCTTCGTGAGCGACTGTGTCAGCGGAGACGGTTGATCGCCTTCACCCGGGACGGCGCGCTGATCGTCGCCCTGATCGAGCGACCGATCACACCAGTCGGCGGTATGTCACCACCCGCAACACACGCTCCAGCGGGCCGAACTCGAACCGTCGAAGCCACAGGCTCGACAGCCACATCTGGATGCAGGACACCACGATCGCGATGATCGCGAGCTCCCATCGAGCGAACGCGTTGCGACCGAACCCGTCTCGGATGATGAGCATCCCGCCGACGACGAACACGGCGGAGTTGGTGAGGGCCATTCGCCCGACGGATTCCAAGCCGGTTCGGAGCGGGCGCCACCGACCTTCGACAGCGTTTCGTCCCCACAGCACGATGAGGGCCAGATAGCCGAGGGCGACCGGGATCGCCGCCGCGGTGTTCGGCATGTGACCGACCAAGGCGATCGCCGGGTCGTAGCCGCTGGCGTGCATCCATGCCGCGCCGCCGAGCGCGAGCGGGATGCCCGACGAGAGTCCGACGATCGCAAGGCGTCGGTAGAACTGGTCGCTGCGCTGCCCCTGGATGACGCCATAGCGGTA
Organism: uncultured Acidimicrobiales bacterium; assembly: GCA_938008925.1. Classification (GTDB taxonomy): domain Bacteria; phylum Actinomycetota; class Acidimicrobiia; order Acidimicrobiales; family SZUA-35; genus CALEWY01. Next base: position 1,127 of record CALLIQ010000418.1, on the reverse strand, counting down.
GAGCGACGAGCCGATCAGGGTCGTGCCTGCCGCCCGGAGCCCGATCGTCACGATGAAGTAGCCGGTCGGGTGATTGTCGGGGACGGGCGCTTGATCGAAGTACGGATGCGTGTCCGGGAACCAATACTGACTCAGACCCAGGCCGTCGGCAGCGAAGCTCGCCTGGAACAGCGGGGTCAACGCCAACGCGGTCACGACGAGGACGACCCCGGTCGCGAGCTGTGCCCGTGCGCTTCGGCGGATCATCGGGACGGTCACCACCGAGAAGAACGCGATGAAGAGGTGGTAGTTCCCCTCCCAGAGCGGCGCGTGCACACCCGGCTGCACACCGATCAAAAACAGCAGGAAGCTGCGCCAGAGCAAGAACCGCTTCGGCTTCTTGCCGTGCCCCATGGCCCGGTCGGCGAGGCGAGCCATGCCAGCACCCAGCACCAGCATGATCAGGGCGGATGCCTTGAGGTCGAACAGCACCTGGCCGACGACAGCGGCGATCCAGTCGAGCGCCGAATCCGAATCGATCTCGAGCCGGTAGAAGGCGGCGTGTTGCAGCCCATACGTCGATGCAAGCACGAACGAGATGCCGACGACGCCGAGCCCGCGCATGCAGTCGATGGCCGCGTTGCGCTCGGCTGCTGGTGTCGGGCCGAAGTTCGGCGCCGGGTTCTCGGTCGAAGGTGATGCCGACATGTGGAGTCGCCCGACGCCTTCAGTAGAGGTTGAAGCGGTAGTCGAGGGAGGTCAGCCGGTCGGCTGCGGTCGCTTTGACGCGGTTGGCGAGCGACGAGGCTTCAGTCGGGTCGGCGACCATCGACCCGATCGAGGGAACATCGTCGGGGCCGGCATGCGAGCTGGGATCCCACACGCCGGCGCCGACCAGGGCCGACGCGTGTCGCATCTGGGCATGGCTCACATCGATGACGATTCCGAGGGTCGGTGTCTTGCCGTTGACGGTGGCCGCAGCGCACAGGGCGGGGTCGGTCGTGATCGTCGCTCGACCTCGCAGTTCGAGAACACGATCGTCGTTCGGGACCAGAAGCAGGAGGGCGACGCTCGGGTTGGCGATGATGTTTCGCAGCGAGTCGGCGATGCGGTTGCCGGGGCGATCAGGGATGAACACCGTGTTCTCG
>CALLIQ010000417.1 GCA_938008925.1 uncultured Acidimicrobiales bacterium | reverse complement strand
CGGCGGGACGCAGACGCGACGTCCACGGTCCCGGTCGGCCTCGACCGATGACTCGGCGAATGGCGAGGAGCAAGCGGTTCATGGCGCCACCTGCCGATCGTCGGTCGAGTCGTACGGCATTGAGTTAGGGGGCACTGAGTCGTGTTCGATCGACCCGTCGCGCACCGTCACCTGACGGGGGAGATCGGATGCGAGCTCACGGTCGTGGGTGATCACGACGATGGTCGACCCCTCGGCGTTGAGGTCGTGCATCAGCCCGACAATCTCGTCTGAGGTCTTCGAATCGAGGTTCCCGGTCGGTTCGTCGGCCAAGACGATGGCCGGGTCGCCGACCAGGGCGCGAGCGATCGCGACCCGTTGTCGTTCCCCGCCGGACAACGTGTTCGGGGTGTGGCCGAGCCGATGGCCGAGGCCAACCCGTTCGAGGGCATCGATCGCCCGCCGCCGTCGAGCGCGTTTCGGCTCACCCCGGTACAACAGGCCCGTCGCCACGTTGTCGACGGCGCTCATGCCGGCGAGCAGATGGAACTGCTGGAAGACAAACCCCAGGCGAGCGGAGCGAAGCCCAGCCAGCGCGGGGTCGCTCAGGACGCCGGTGTCGACGCCGTCGATGGCCACTCGCCCGGTGGTTGGGCGGTCGAGGGTGCCGATGAGGTTGAGGAGCGTCGACTTGCCAGAGCCGGACGGGCCGACGATCGCCAGCAGCTCGCCGTCGAGGATTCGAAGCGAGACGCCGTCGATGGCTCGAACCGGGGGAGTGCCCGGATACTCCCGAACGACATCGGTGAGCTCGAGGACCGTTCGACGAGGCGACGACGTCGGGTCCGCATCTCGGTGTGAGCCGCCGGTCCTGACCTCGGGTGGGTTGGTCACGGAGATCACGACGCACCGCCGATGGGGTCGACCGGGACGATGACCTCGTCGCCGGCTTCGATGTCGCCGGTGATCTCCGCTCGAGCGTCGACGACTGCGCCGACCTCGATCCGTCGCAGCTCGGTGCCGGAGCCGGTGTCGACCTCGATGCCGTACCCGCCTCCGGCGAGGGCCAGGACCGCCCGAACGGGAACGACGAGCGCGTCGCTCGCTGTGGTGCGCGATGCGGTGACGGTGACCCGTTCGGTGCCCGTCGGGACGAGCTGGCTCGGTTCGATCACGGCGGTCAGGGTTCGCGTCCCGTCGTCGCCGACCGACGGCGTCACCTCGGTGATCGTGCCGGTCGCCGGCTCCCCGGAGCCGTAGTCGAGTGCGACCTCGTCACCGACGTTCAGGAACGGAGCGCTCTTGGTCTCGAAGTCGGCCCGGATCTCTTGCGCTGCGGCGGTGACGGTGAGCTCGATGAAGTCGGAGCCGACCCGTGGGGTCGAATCGATCCGGACCGCTGCGGGGCTGAAGATGATCTGGGTTCGATCGATCGCCCCGGTCTGTTCGAAGCCGTTGGCCTTTTGCCACGCCTTGACGGCCCGTTTGGTGCCGGCGCCGAAGATGCCGTCGGCCTCGAGCCGGCCAGCGTCATCGAACCCAGCGTCGATCAGGTATTCCTGGAGCTGACGGACGTCCTCGCCCTGCTGGTGCTTCTTCACCGTCGTACCGGTGAGTTCGAGCGTGCGATACATCGGCACGTCGCCCTTCACGAGGTAGGTGGGCAGGGTGTCTCGCCAGATGAGCGGTTCGCCGTGGCCGACGATGGTCCCCTTGTCGTGGCGAGCGGTCACGACGCCCTGACCCTGGATTGGCAGGGTCCACGCATCGCCGTTTCCGACCGACCCGACCGCCTCTTTGGTCTCGACGAGGCTGCTTCGTTCGATGGTCTCGGTCTGAACGGCCGGTGTCTCTGTCGCCGGCGCTTCGTCGCTCGGTTCCTGGCTGAGCGCCGGACCGAGAACGGTGCCGACGCCGAGGAGACCGGTGGTGACGGCGACGAGTGCGCCGGTCGCCACGATCCGTCGACGCCCGGACGAGGGGGCGGGTGGTGTCGTCGCGTCGCGAGCGTTCATCGGTCGCTTCCTTCGTCGTCACCGAAGACCTCGTCGAACGCGTCGTCACACTGCTCGGCGGCCGCGTTGAGGTCGTCGATGTCGACGTCGCCGTCGATCTGGAAGCCGCCCTCGTCGCCGCCGCTCGACATGTCGAAGCCCTGCTCCGTCATGCACTGATTGAACGCCAGCTCGGCGTCCGCCTGCGCGGCCTCCTGCTCGGGTGTGAACTCGAAACTGCCGAAGGCCTCATCGAGAATCGGCTCGCACTTCTCCTGGGCCGCCTCGAACGCCTCGAACTCTCCCTCGTCGAATTCGACGACAGCGGAGTTGCCGTCCTCGGCGGACTCGAAGGGGTTCTCGACCCCTTCGTCGGCGAGGCACTGCTCGAAGCGGAGTTGGGCGGCTTCTGCGTCTTCGTCGCTGATTGGCTCGTCGTCAGCCGAGGTGCCGTCGTCGGCCGAGCCAGCCGAGTCGGCTGACTCGTCGGTCTCGGCTTCACCGGCTGCGATCGTGGTCTCGGGGATGTCGGCGACGGCTCGGTCGTCGGATGTTGTCGCTGTGGAGCCGCAGGCTGCGGCGAGCAAACCGCTCGCCACCATCACGGCGGTGATGGCGGCGGATCGGGTGGATGAGTGTCGGGATTCGGTGGTGTTCATGGCTCCTGCCTCGGCGAGGGACGTCGACATGACGTCGGGGTGTGGAGACACGGTGAACGAACGAGTCTGAGAGTCGTCTGAGACCGGACGAGCGCTTCCCCCACACCCGCCCGCCGGTTCGGGGGATGTCCCCGTACCGACGTCGAGCCAAACGGCCGACAATCAGTCACGAACAGCACACGAACAGCACAGACACTCGAACAGCACACGAACAGCACAGACACACCGCATGAGGGAGCAGCAATGAGCACGTTCAATCCACCGATCAGCCCGACCGTCGCCACCTGCGTCGCCCAGGCCCGCACCGAGGTCGCCGAAGAGCGCTTCGTCGCTCAGGCCGATTGCGTCGACGTACTCCTCGATTGCCTCAACGCCGCGGTCCGCCCCGTCGTCCGCGACTTCATCACCGAGGCGCTCTCAGCGATCGCCAGCGTTCGCCTGGTGCGGGCGGAGGAGTTCGTTGCGTCCCTCGACCAGATCCAGATGGCGCTGCAGGTCGACGCCGCCTTCGATCACCTCGAGCTGCCGCTGGCCTGAGACTCTCAGCCTCTGAGGAGGTCGTTCACCGACGTCTTCGATCGGGTTTGTGCATCGACCCGCTTGACGATCACGGCGCATGACAGCCCGGGACCAGGGCTCCCGTCGGGAAGGGGTGAACCGGGCAATGAGCCCGGGACGATCACCGAGTACGGCGGCACCTCGCCCTTGAAGGTCTCGCCGGTCGCCCGATCGATGATCGTGGTCGACTGGCTGATGAACACGCCCATCGACAGCACCGAGCCCTCGCCGACGACCACGCCTTCGACGACCTCGCTCCTGGCCCCGATGAAACAGTTGTCTTCGACGATCGTCGGGCCCGCCTGCAATGGCTCGAGCACGCCGCCGATGCCGACACCGCCAGACAGATGGCAGTTTTCGCCGATCTGGGCACACGAGCCGACCGTCGCCCACGTGTCGACCATGGTGCCGCGGCCGACCCGGGCACCGAGGTTGACGAACGACGGCATCAGAATCGCGTCCGGTTCGATGTGAGCGCCACGGCGGACGACGCAGTTCGGGACCGCCCGGAATCCGGCCCCCTCGAATTCGTTCTCGGTCCAGCCTTCGAACTTGGAGGGGACCTTGTCCCACCAGACCGATCCGCCGGGTCCGCCGTCGATCAGCTCCATGTCGTGCAGGCGGAATGACAACAGCACCGCCTTCTTGACCCACTGGTGCACGACCCACTCGCCATCGATCTTCTCGGCGATGCGAACGTCGCCCCGATCGAGGTGGTCCATGGTCGCCTCGACGGCATCACGAACAGGGCCAGAGGTGTCGGCGCTGATGAGGTCTCGGTCCGCCCACGCCGCGTCGATCGTCTCGGCTTCGACGGTGTTGACACTGGTCATCGGGCGACTCCGATTCGGCGTGATCTGGGCGCGGTCTGGTGTGGCGCGGTCTGGTGTGATCGCTCGCGATCAGCCTCGCGCACGGTTCAGGCGAGTGCGCTCGAGTTCGAGACGTAGCGAGCACTCGTGAACTGCGAGCCGTCGTGTGTGAGGACCCACACCGAGCCCTTCTCGCACCCACGCCCGGTGAGCGGGACGCCTCGCTGGCCGAGCGTTTCGATCACGTGGGGGATGATGTCGCCATGCGAACTGATCACGGCGCCGGTGGCTGCGTGGTCCTCGAGGAGTTCGAGCGCTTCGTCGATCGAGGCACCTTCCCAGAGCGCGTCAGTCTCGACGACCTCGATGCCCAGGCGCTCGCCGAGGGGTTCGACGGTCTGCACGCAACGTGTCGCAGGGCTGGAGAGGATGGCTCCGACCTCGACAGCGGCGAGCAGCTCGGCGAGCTCGCCGGCGCGTTCGATGCCTTGCTCTGACAGCGGGCGCCACTTGTCGTGGGGCCCCGGGCCACGGCTTCCGGCATGGGCATGCCGGACGAGGTAGAGATCCATTGATCGGGAAGGCTAGCTGGGCGTCGGGGCGCGGTGCGTGGGCGAATCTCGGACTCCGGATCCAACCGCAACGTCGACACCGATGTTGACCCCGGTCTCGCCGAAGCCGGTCACGCCGATTCCGATCACACCAAGTCCGATCAGGGCAGCTCGATGATGGTGACCGAGCCGTCCGTCCCGTCGACCTCGATGATCGCGCCGTCGGGGATGCGACGAGACGCATCGGTCACCGACACAGCGCACGGGATCCCGAGCTCGCGGCTGACGATCACGGCATGGCTCATGACCGCGCCCACGTCGACGACGACGGCCTCGGCTGGCACGAAGAGCGGAGTCCAGCTCGGGTCGGTGAGCGGGGCGATCAGGACATCGCCGGGTTCGAGTCCTCTCGGATCGGCCGGATCGGTGACGACGCGCGCCCGGCCTCGAGCCACCCCGAGGCAGCCGGGAAGCCCCTCGATTCGTTCGCCCTTGGTCACCGGGGTTCGAGCCGCGTCTTTGCGCTCCCACTCCTGGAGCGGCGGCTGGTTCGTGTCGAAGAAGAACGGCGGGGTGCGCTCGGTGAGCTCGGCGTGGAGCGCTCGACGTTCGGCGATGGTGTCGGCCTTCGACGCGGGGTCGGCGATGTATGCATCGAGCTCGCTCTCCACGAGGTACCAGAGATCGCACCGCTGCGCGGTGGCCGAGCCAGCCTGTTCCGCCCGTTCGACCATGCGGCGATCGAGCTCCATCGCCTGGAGACGGGCGCCGTGGATGGCGCGGACGACCGTTGTCTTGGTGCGCTCGCGGCTCTGGGAGTAGAGGCGCGCGCTGGCCAGCGTCGAGATGAAGATCTTCTTCATCGGCCACTTGAGCTTGGCGATCGTCTCGGCTTCGAGCGTTTCCTGTTCGGCCATGAGCCGTGCCTTTTGGGCCGACGGATCATGGCTGGCGTCGGCGCCTCGCATGCGGTCGACGAGTGCGAGGGCCAGCGCTGGGTCGGTCTCCCAGGTGTCGAACGCGGTGTCCCACTCGTTCGGTCCGCGACTGCCGAACTCGGCGGTGAAGGCCGCGAAGTCGTCGAGGAATCCGCTCGCTGCCGGGTCGGCTTCCAGGCGCGCCTTGAGATCGGACATGGAGCCTTCGTCCGAGTGGCGGTCGAAGTGGGTCGTGAGCGCGGGATCGGCGGCGACCGTGCGGCCGAGCTTCCACAACGCCGCGGATGGAGCGGCGGAGTCGACGTCGCCGAGTCCGGCCAGCAGGCGGACGGCGAGGTTCGGGTCGTCCAGGTTCTTCTCGCACAGTCCGGTCAAGACGCTGAGCAGTAGCCCGGCAACGAACGAGGTCTTGAGGTGCGTTTCGAACAGATCCGAGAACATCGGGATGAAGGTCGTGGTCGTGTCGGCCCGGAGCTCATCGTCGGTGGCCTCGGCTGGGTCGCCGAGTCCGTCGAGATAGCGCTCGACGGTCTGTTGGTCCTGCCGGAGCTTGGCCATGAACTCGACACCGTCGTCGCGGATCAGCTTCCACACGAACTTGAGGCCGGAGAGTCCGGCACGGAGGTTCTTGTCGCCCGGTTGGGCGACGTAGGGCG
>CALLIQ010000416.1 GCA_938008925.1 uncultured Acidimicrobiales bacterium | reverse complement strand
GGTGTTCGGCGATGTCTCGGCCACCACCGACCTGCCATCGGTGCCGATGCTGTCGGGCGTGGGTTCGTCGACCTGGGTCGAACACGCTGCACCGGGAAGCGATTCGTTGTCGACCGCAGCGTCGATCGCGTGCCACCCGATGGGCGTCGACGACGCACGAGCCGCCGACGAGGTCGTACCGACCGACCTGCAGGCAGGAGTCGTCCCGGCGGGCGGCTTCACGTTGACGCTTTGCCCGCAGTCGCCACAACAGACATCGCCCCAACCGCCCGCTCTCGGCGCAGATCGGGCGCCACAATCCGACCGGATCGCTCGAGCCCTCGATGCGCTCGGCGAGACCGAGCCCGATGACGCCGAGAGTCCGGACACTGTGATCCCAGAGGCGGTCGCCCCAGAGACGGTCATCCCAGAGATGGTCGCTCCAGAGACGATCACCCCAGGGACGGTCATCCCAGAGACGATGGATCACGACATCGCTCCGCCGGCGGTAGACGAACCGGACGTCGAGGACGACCGGACCCTCATGCCCGCTGAGGTGGCGAGTGCTCCATCGATCCCGAGCGTGATCGCTCGGCTCTGTGGCGACGGCCACCCGAACAGGCCGAGCCGGCTGACCTGTTCGAGCTGCGATTCCTTCCTGACCCCCGGCGAAGGCGGTCTCGAACTCGTCGCCCGGCCAACGGTCGGCACGCTCGTGTTCGATGACGGAATCAAGGTCGATCTCGACAAGCCGGTCCTGATCGGGCGGGCGCCCGACCCGGGCGAACGAGCCGATGCCGAGCCGGTCGAGACGCTCGTCTTCGACAGCGACCGCGTCTCGCGAACGCACCTTGAGGTTCGGCTCTCTGAGTGGGACGTCGCCGTTGTGGACCACAGCTCGCGCAATGGCACGGTCGTCGTCCCGGCCGACGGAGCACAGCCGGTGAAGGTCGACCCGTCGGCGCCGCAGCTGATCGAACCGGGGGCGGTCGTGTACTTCGGCACCCGCTCATTCACGCTCCGATGACCGGCCGACCCGTCGCCGACGAGCTCCACATCGACTTCGTCGGCGAGCTGCACTCGCTCGCTCCGGCCGACGTTCTCACCTTCGGTCGACAAGCCGACCTCACCGTCGACGAAGACAACCAGTACCTCCATCGACTGCTCGGACGGTTCGAGCACCGCAGCGGCGTGTGGTGGATCGTCAACACGGGTTCACAGATCCCCCTCGTCGTGCAGGACCTCACGTCGCGCTCCCAGGTCACGTTGGCCCCCGGGCGCGACATGGCACTCTCGTTCCCCAACGCCGCCGTTCAGTTCTCGGCCGGGCGCCAGAACTACGAGATCGAGGTGTCCACCGACATCGACGAGGATCTCGAACCGGTGTCGTCCGATCCTGACGATCTCGGTGACGACGGCGCCACGATCAGCATCGCTGACCTGCCACTGACCGACGACCAAAAGCGCCTGATCGTCGTGTTGGCGGAGTCGGTACTGCGGAGCACATCGGTCGAGATCGAGCTCCCGACGAACAAGGCGGCAGCCCACCGCCTCGGATGGACGATCACTCGCTTCAATCGAAAGCTCGACAACGTCTGCGATCGGTTGACCAAGGTCGGCGTGAGCGGGCTTCGCGGCGCGGCGGGGACGCTGGCCACCGATCGCCGGACCAGCCTGGTCGACCATGCGGTACGCAGCGGGCTCGTGACCGAGGCCGACCTGCATCTCCTCGACGACTGATGGCCTGGGGGAGTGGTCCCCATTCCTCGATCGACGCTCCATTCGTACGGTGCTGGAACGTTCTCTTTCCAACACAGGAGTGAAAATCATGAGTCAGATTCTTCTTCAGGCCGACGAAGCCCGAGCAGCCGCCGACGATGTCGTGGCATCCGCCGAGCAAGTGCAGGGTGACTTCGACAGCTTGCGCACCCGGCTCGGGGCGCTCGCCGACAGCTTCCAGGGCCGGTCGGCCGACGCCTTCGATGGCGCCTACACCGAGTGGGAGACGTCAGCGAAGGACCTCCTGACGGCACTCGACGGTCTCGGCAAGTTCCTGACCCAGGCAGCGAACACCATCGAAGAGACCGACACCGCCATCGCCGGCAGCCTCGGCTGAACAATCGCCTACAGAACAGCGGGAACCGTCATGCTCTGGAGACTCGAAGTCCAAACGGACGAGTCGCTCTACGACGTCATGGTCGAAGCGGAGCTCGAGTCGTCACCGAAAGAGCTGCTCGGTCAACTGCGGCGTCACGGCATCGGCCGCGGCGCCGTTCGCTTCGGCGGCGACGATGTCGCCGCCGTGGAGACGATCGGCGAGCTCGCGATCCGTCACGGTTCCGTTCTGGACGCCACGTCGGACGATCGGCCGATCGGAGCCGATTCGACGAACCGCTCTGAACCCGACTCGGGGCTCCTCCACCTCGTCGTTCTGTACGGCCCGGATGCCGGCACGTGCTGGCCGGTCGGAGCAGGGACCTGGATCATCGGCCGTTCGGATGCCGCAGACCTGCGCATCGCCGATCCCCTCATGTCGGCCCGCCACGCGAGCCTCACCATCTCGGAACGCGATGGTGAGGTCACCGTCGAGGTCGTCGACCTCGACTCGACGAATGGCTCGTCGCTCGAAGGGGATCCGATCGGCGCTTCAGCAGCGTGTGTCGCAGGCAGTTACGTCCAACTCGGAAGCTCAGTCCTCGCCGTGATGGCAATGGCGCCGGACGATCGAGCCGTCGTCAGCACGTCGGCCGGACCCGATGTCTCGCTGCAGCGCCGCTTTCGGCAGGCCGACGAGCCTTTGCCTCGCTCGCTCAAGCCGCCAACTCCTCCGAACGGGAGTGACGTCGCGTCGGCAGCGTGGTGGCGCTCACTGATGCCGCTGATCACTGGTGCCGGGTTCGCGTATCTGACCGGTCGGTGGGAGTTCCTTCTGGTGATGGCGCTCGCTCCCATCCTCTTCACGTTCGACATCGTGCGGCGGCGGCGGAAGAAGAAGGCGTCCGACGCCGCCGGCCGTGCGGCCTACGACGAGGAACGCGCCCGCTTCGATCAAGCGGTCGCGGCGCTCCGACTCGAGGAACGAGCTCGGCGTCGCGTCGCCGCGATCGGCGGCGGCGACGCTGCCTACATGAGCACGGTTCGTCACCGTCGGCTCTGGGAGCGGACCGCCGCAGACGGCGACTTCGGATGCGTCACGCTCGGTCTCGCCGCCCTTTCGAGTGCGATCGACGCCGGCGACGGTGATGACATCGCGGGCGGACCTCGCCCGTGGGGTGCGCCCCTTCAGACCTCGTTGTTGGAGACGGGATCGCTGAGCATCCGTGGCTCCCACCAGCGAACGACAGGCATCCTCCGTTCTCTCGTGCTCGGGCTCTCGGCGGCACACTCACCAGCCGATCTCCGACTCTGGATGTTCGTCGACTCCCGCGACGCCGACCAGTGGCGATGTGCTCGGTGGATTCCCCACGCGTTCAGCGGGCCAGGCACGTCGGCGATTGCATGCCACGATGCCGATCGAGCAGCGCAGTTCGCGGCGCTCAAGCGCGAACTCGAAACGAGACTCGATCGTCGACGGAGCGGTGGCGCGGAAACGTTGTTGCCGCTCCACGTCGCCGTCTTCTCGCAGGCGGACCTCATCGCGGAAGCGGACCTCGCCGATCTGCTCACACGTGGTGCCGAAGTCGGGATCACTGGCATCGTTGCGGACGTAGCGGTCACCCCCGAAGGTGTGTCGTCGACCCTCATGCTCGGCGACACGGCCGACGACGCTCGATTCGAGTCGCTGGCGCAACCCTTGGTCGTCGGCGTCAGAACGGCCGAGATGGGAGCCGACACCGCGGACCGAGCGGCCCGCCGGCTCGCGCCGCTGCGCCCGACGATCGATGAGAAGTCCGGCGGATCGATGGGTGGCGTCGTGCACCTCACCGAGATGCTCGACGTCGAAGGACTCACGCCGAAGCAACTGAACGAGCGGTGGGAGCGGATGTCGCCCCAGACGGCGGCAACCGTCGGCGTCTCGAGCGACACGCCGATGATGATCGACATCGCCGAACACGGTCCGCACGGGTTGGTCGGCGGCATGTCGGGTTCTGGCAAGACCGAGTTCTTGATGACGCTGCTCACGTCCCTCTGCCTCAACAATCACCCCGACGACCTCGCCATCGCGATCGTCGACTTCAAGGGTGGCGTCGATCATGCGCTGACATCCCAACTCCCTCACGTCATCGGGTTGAGCACGAACCTCGAGATTGCGGACTTCACGCGAACGATCGACCTGCTCGACGCCGAACAGCGACGTCGTCAGGCGCTGCTCGCTGGTGTCGGCGGCGACCTCGATGCCTATCGCACCGCTCGTGCGAGCCGACCGGATCTCCCGCCGCTCCCTCGCTTGTTGGTCGTCGTCGACGAGTTCAGCGAGCTCCTGGCGAGCGACGACGGGAAGGAGCGCCTGCAAGAACTCGTCCGTGTGACTCGGATCGGGCGAGCACTCGGCGTGCATCTGCTGTTGGTCACACAGAACTTCGAGGGGCAGCTTCCACCGCAGGTGGAAGCCAACGCCGGCCTTCGCGTGTGCTTGCGCGTGATGAAGCCCAGCCACTCCAAAGTCGTCCTCGATTCTGACGCAGCTGCAGGCATCCCAGACTCGGCCGTCGGACGTGCGTTCGCACGGCTCAACGGTCGAGACCTCGTCGAGTTCCAAACGGCGCGCGTCGCCGGCCGACGCCGGGATCTGTCGAGCGGTCCTGCACCGGTCGACGTGCACCGGTCCTCGGTCACCGAGCTGTGTCGGCGTGCGGAGCAGCGCCGAGAAGGAAAGCCGCCCACCGAGGAGACCGACATGCACGGGCTCATCGCAACGCTGTGGGACGCAGCGAGGGCGACTGGTTGGAACGCCGGAGATGCCGTGCCGTGGCCGACCGAGCTCGACGCGGAGCTCGATCTCCGAACGCTCCTCGACGAGTGTCGCCCGAGCGGCCCCGAGGGATCAGACGGTGTTCCGATCGGGATCCAGGACCGTCCCGATGAACAAGCCCAGACGGTGGTGTCGTTGACGGCGTCCGACGAGCAGATCTTGTTGCTCGGCGGGCCGAGCGCCGATCTCGTGGGTGCGCAGACGACGATGGCGACCGCCCTCAGCCTGTTTGCGTCACCCGACGAACACCACGTCCATGTCATCGATCTCGAAGGCGGCGAGCTCAGCAAGCTCAGTGCACTTCCCAACTGCGGGACCGTCGCCGTCCGCGACGACGCCATGGGTCTTCGGTTGCTGCGGTACCTGACGAACGAGGTCGCCGAACGTCGAGCTGCGATGGTCGCCGCCGGTGTCGCGAGCCTGGACGATCTGCCTCAGGGAAGTCTCGTCGGCAACCGCCCGGCGATCTCGCTCTTCGTCTCCGGCGCAGACCGGCTGGTTCGACGAGGCGACGATGCCCGCAGCCCACTTCTCGCTCCCCTTCAGGGCCTACTCGCCGATGCAACGGGAACTCGAGTTCGCGTCGTGCTCGCCGGTCTGCCGTCGATCGCTGACTCGAGGCTCGGACAGAACGTCGAACGACGTTTCGTGTTCGCGATGCCGGGCGAGGTCAAAGCGAGCACCTACGGCGCGCCGCGCGAGTTCTGCAATGGACTCAGCCGGCCGGGTCGATGTGTCGACGTCAATCGCGGTCGACTCACGCAGATCGCAAGAACCGATGACGTTCGAGCCATCGGCGGCCGGCTCGAGGCTGCGCTCACGTCTCCCGCGTCGAACGAACCAAAGACGTTCGTGAACGTGACATGGCCCTTTCCACTCGCGAACGTCGATCTCGTTTCGCTCCAGCCGCCGCCCGCCTGCGCACTCCCACTCCCCATTGGCGTCGACGTCGACAGCGGTGACATCGAATGGGTCGATGCCGCTGAGGACGGGCCCGTCTTCACCGTTGCTGGTGGTCCGAAGAGCGGGCGCAGCACGGCACTGTCGTCCATCGCCGCGCTGGCGCAGGCTGCTGGTTGGCAGGTCGTCGCGGTGGTCGGTTCACGGCGGTCGCCCCTTCTCAGCACGCCGGAGGATGGTTCCGCCCCGTTCGTGGCGGTCTGCACCCCGGACCGGCTGCAGACGATCTTGACGAAGGGGCCCGCCACCCGGCCGACGCTGCTCGCCTTCGACGATGTGCATCGGATCGATGCTGACGACCTGGACCTGACCGGAATCTTCGACGGTGCACGGCCAGTCGCCGCGCTGATCGCTGGCCCTTGCGACTTCTTGTCCGGCCGAGACGCAACGTTCAAGGCGTTCCCAACGCCGCGGTCAGGCGTGCTGTTGGCTCCGACCGGCTTCGCCGATGGCGCAGCGGTCGGTCTTTCCGGCCGGCTGAGCGACGAGCAGCGGTCGAATCCGCGGCCGGGGCGAGGACTGCTCGCTGTTGCCGGTGAAACCACGGAGATCCAGATCCCGAGCTGAGGCGCGTTGCGCTCGCGAACCCCCGAGGAGTGGGGAACGGGTGGGCCATTTGGGGTGCTCGATTGAGGCGTTCTGGTACGTCGGTGCCGAGTGCGGGTTCGGACGGCCTATCAGGCCGATGCCCATCTGATGTCGATTGACTAGTCATGACATCGGCCGACTCGACCAGGACAGGACTCATACTCCGACCCGTCGAACGGCGGATGCTCGGTTGGGTGCAAGAACACATGATCCGCACCGTCGTCATCACGTCGCTCATGATCGCAGCGGTCTCGCTGGCGATCACCACGATTGCGTTGACGGTCAACGGTATGGATGCGTTCTCGAGCGAATGGCGGATCGGGTTGTACCTGTCGACCCTGATTCCGCTGATCGTCGCCCCGGGAATCCTCGTCTATGTCGCACGACTGCTCGTGCAGCTCGATCAGACCGGCCGCGATCTGCACGCGGCCGCGATGATCGATCCGCTCACATCGGTGTTGAATCGACGAGGGTTCTTCCAAGAGGTCGCCGAGCACCCGGAGCACTTCGAGGGTGCTTCGCTGCTCATGGTCGACCTCAACGGTTTCAAGCAGCTCAACGACACGCACGGTCACGAGTTCGGTGATGAGGTCCTCATCGAGACGACGCGTTGGCTGCGAGGACAGGTCGGCGTCGACGGCATCGTCGGTCGCTTCGGCGGCGACGAGTTCGTCGCCGTCGTGCCAGCCGGAATCGGGGTGTCCGTCGGCACCGTGCACTCGATGATGTTCTGCAACGTCGGGGTCTCGATGTCGATCGGCGCGGCCACCGTCGCCACAGCCGACTCGATCGGTGATGGGCTCGGTCGCGCCGACGACGCCCTCTACGGCGCGAAGCGGTCGCTGGTCGCTGCTGCCTAGACGCAATCCCCCCGTCAGGCCCAGCGACCGATTTCCGCCAGCAGTGGGACAGCCCGGTCTTTACGGTCTGATCGATGGGATC
>CALLIQ010000415.1 GCA_938008925.1 uncultured Acidimicrobiales bacterium | reverse complement strand
CGCCTCGATGATGGTGCTGGCCGAGCTCTCTGCGTTCGACGGCACGCTGTCGGAACTGCTGGCTCCACTCGACCGCTACTCGGCCTCTGGTGAGATCAACACGCGGGTCGATGATGCCGCGGCGGTGATCGAGAAGGTCGCCGCCCACTATGGCGACCGCACCACCGACACGCTCGACGGCCTCACGGTCGACTCGGGGGAGTGGTGGTTCAATCTCCGGCCGTCGAACACCGAACCGCTCCTGCGGCTCAATCTCGAGGCGGCGGACGACGCTGCAGTCGAGGCCAGGGTCGCCGAGGTGCAGGCCGTGATGGCGGGCTGACGGGAGTCGCCGTGACTGCCCCACACACCACCATCGCTGCGCACCGCCTCGACGGTGTCGTGCACCGCTACGCGTGGGGCGACACCACGACGCTGGCCGATCTCCTCGGCACCGAACCCGACGGCGAACCGTCGGCCGAACTCTGGATGGGGGCCCATCCGAGGGGTGCCAGTGTGATCGTCGGCGGCGCCGGCACTGCCGGGCGCACACTGCTCGAAGCAATCGAAGCCGATCCCGGCTTCCATCTCGGCGAGGCGGTGGCCGAACGATTCGGCCAACTCCCGTACCTCTTCAAGGTGCTCGCCATCGAGCATGCGCTGTCGATTCAGGTGCACCCATCGCTCGATCAGGCGATGGCCGGATTCGCGAGAGAGAACGCTGCCGGCGTCGCGATCGACGCCCCGCATCGGACCTATCGCGATCCCAACCACAAGCCAGAGTTGATCGTGGCGCTCACCGACTTCGAGGCGCTGTGCGGGTTTCGTGATCCGGCTGCGACGGCGGAACTCATCGCTGCGTTGAGCCTGGGTGGCGAGGGTTCATCGGTCGTCGATGCGTTTCGTGATCTGGTCGAGCGACGAGACATCGAGGCGACCGTGACATGGTTGCTGGGACTCGGTCCCAACGATGCCGCCGAGCTCGTCGGCGCCATCACCGCCGGTGCGGCGCGGCTCGCGACCGAAACCCATGAGCTGGCCTCGACCGCGAGCACCATCGCCCGACTCGGCGCAGCGTCGCCTGGCGATCCGGGGGTCGCCGTCGCCTGCCTGTTGAACCACATCTGGCTCAGCCCGGGTGAAGCCGTCTTTCTCGCCGCCGGCAACATGCATGCATACCTGCACGGGGTCGGCGTCGAGATCATGGCCAACTCCGACAACGTGGTCCGTGGTGGACTGACGCCGAAGCACATCGACATCGACGAGCTGTGCGCGGTCACCCGCTTCGTCGCCGAGGCGCCCCCGGTGCAACCTCGAGTCGGCGATGTCCAGACCTACGCCACCCCGGTTCCGGAGTTCGATCTCACCCGCATCGAAGTGAGTGATCAGCCCGTTGCCCTGCCCGACGGGCCGGCCATCATCTTGATCACCGAGGGCACGGCCACCGTCCGGATCGAGCAAGCAGCCGGGCCAGCATCCGACGATCGGGCTGAGAGCGTCCTCGAACGAGGCCAGGTGCTGTACGTTCCTCACGGTGGCGAGCGCAACCGTGCCGACGGATCCATCGTTGGATCAGGAACCGCCTGGGTCGCGTCGGTCGGACTCGACTGAGGCTCACTCAAGCGACGAGCACTCGAACGGTGGCCGTTCCTCGGTTCTCGACCGTCTCGAATCGACGCCTGGATGGGCTCGTCTCGTTCTTGCCGCGCTGATCGGCGTCGGCTTCTCCATCTGGGTCTACGGCTGGGACTTCGTGTCCGGCGATCCCGAGATCTGGAACGCCGTCGGCGGTGATGCGGGAAGCGCGCTCGCCGCCCTGCGCTACTACCTCGACGAACCGTGGGGCTGGCCCCTCCTCGAAGCTCGGTCGCTCGATTACCCGAACGGCCTCGTCATCATCTTCACCGACAGCCTCTCGGCCTGGGCCCTGATCGCCAAGGCGCTCGGGTTCCTCGGACTGTCAGCGAACCAGTGGTTCGCGCTGTGGTACGTCGTCGTGTTCGCGCTCCAGGCCGTGGCGGCAGCGGCTGCGGTTCGAGCCTGGGGGATCCGCAACATCGTCGTCGAGCTGGCGACCGCCGTGATCGCCGTGTCGGCGCCGATCATGATGTTGCGAACCTGGCACCCGGGTCTCGCCGCTCAATTCCTGCTCCTGTTCGCGGTTGCCGCGGTTGGCCATCTCAGCAACGAGACCGCCAGGCCGCGGCGAGCGCTCGCTGGCGTCACGGTGCTCGCGATGGTCGCCGTCCTCATTCAGCCCTACCTGCTGCTCGGGGTGCTGGTGATCGCCGGCAGCGGAGCGATCGCGGCCGTCGTGCGAGGTGATGTCACCCTTCGCCTGCTCGTCCGCTGGGTCGCGGGTTCAGCCGTGAGTCTCGGGGCGGTATTGGCATCGTCTGGTTTCATCTCGGCCGGCGCCGAGCCAGCGCCCGGTTACGGGCTCTACGGCACCTATGTGTTCGGCCCCGTGCGACCGCAGTGGTCCAGAATCTGGCCGGGCAACGAGTGGATCCTCGAGGCCAACGGGTCGTTCGAAGGCTTC
>CALLIQ010000414.1 GCA_938008925.1 uncultured Acidimicrobiales bacterium | reverse complement strand
CAACAGGCCGGTGAAGGACGGCCCGGGGTCATCCGAGGTCGAGAAAGAGGGCAGAGTCATACGGGCTCGACGTTACTCGCGTTCGGTCAGGTCGATGCGGCTCGGGCTGGCTGCGCGCCGCCGACGAGCGGCTTCGTGAGCACGAGAACGCCGAGCATCAACGCCGCTGCGATCGCGCCTGCCACGACCGTGCCGAGCACGTCGCCGCCGAGCACCGACCGCGTCGCCAACGCGGCGAGCCCGACCGAGACCAGAAGCGCTCCGGCGATGCGAACGGTGGGCGGCAGGTCGATCTCGATACCCGCACGCTGGCAAGCCGCCCTGTTCGCGACCGCTCGGACGACAAAGGTCGCCGCCCATGCCACCGCTGCGCCCTCGATTCCCATGATCGGAACGAGGACGAGGTTGAGGACGAGATTGGTGGCGAATCCCATGATGCCGACGCGCAGCGTCGCCTTGGAATCACCGCTCATCAGCAAGATCGAGCCGACCGGGCCGAAGAGTGACGAGATGAGCAGGCCGATCGCAAGGATTCGAAGGGAGGCCGCACCATCGACGAACTCGGCGCCGAAGATCGACGCCAAGGTTGGGGCGAAGACAATCACGACCACGTACACCGGCCAGACGATCGCCGTGTGGGCGATCGCCGATTCGCGCCGCAGCGCAGCAATCGACGGGAGGTCGTGCTTCGCCATCAGCTCCGCCGTGCGAGGCCCGACCACCTTCATCAGCGCCTCCGCGACGAACATGCCGACGATGGCAAACCGAGACACGGCGCCGTAGATGCCCGCCGCAGTCGGCGATGCGAGAGCGCCGACGAGTAGCACGTCGATCCACAGCACCATGACGTCGAGCATCTGCCCGCCGATGCGAGGCTTGGTGAAGGTCCAGAACTCGTGGCTGACCTCGCTGCGATCCACGTCTGCGGTCGACGCATCGGAACGAACCCGGGTTGCCGAACGGGAGAACACCCCGGAAGCGACGATGCCGAGCAGCAGTGCGGCAACGCCCCACGCCAGAGCGGCGATCGCGACCGAGTCCCACAGCTGGAGGGCGGCGATGGCCAGACCGGGCTGCACGATGCCTCGACCAATGCGGTCGATGGCGACGTTCGCCGTCATCGAACCGAAGCCGCGAAGCCCCTGCACGATCGGGGTGTAGAGGGCGGCGACGAGAACGAACGGGGCGAACGCCAGGAGGACCGAGTCGGGTTCGCCGCCATCGGCGAACACGGTGAATGCCAAGCCGACGATCGAGATGACGCCGATCACGGCGGCGAGAATCACAGGCCCGAGGGCGACGCGAACGATCGCTGGGATCGTTTCGGCCCGACTCGTGGAACGAGCGCGGGCGACACCGTGCACCAGGCCGCTGGCGGTTCCGAGCTCGGCGATCCGGCTGACGATGTTGTAGACGGCGAGACCGATCCAGAAACGGCCGGCGTCGGCCGCTCCGAGCTGGTTGGAGAGAACGAGGGCGAAGACGAAACCGCTCAACCCGAACACGGCGGCGCCCACCAGATTCAGGGCGGCGCCACGGGCCACCGACGACGACGGCGTCGCCGGCACGTTCGGAGTCATCGTGGAGGATGTTGACGCGCTCAAGGGGCGAACGCCAGGACCCCGGTGAATGCGACGAGGAGAAGGAGCGCCGTCGCCCCGAACACGAACCACTGTCGCCATCGTCTGAGCATCGCCATGTCAGGTCCTTCGTCGCTCACGCCCGTTCGGACGCATCGTGACCCCGCCGGGGGTGAGCCCGCTTTCGGGCCTTCGATCAGAGTATGCGGCAGGCTCCACCACTCCTTGCGTTATATCGCCCACTGCCAGTGGGCCTCGCGACCAACTACTGTTGCAGGGCAATGCGGCGAACCATGACTCCCCCAGCACTGCGCGCCACGCCGGTCAGCCGAACGATCGGCCGAGCGCTGATGGTCGCCAACGTGGCGATGCTCGCAGGAATCCTCTTCGGCCAGCTCACCATGACGAGCTTCGGCGCCTCGATCAACGAGGGGCTCTTCGAACCGTTCGCAGCGACCCTCCAGGCCATCCCGGGCATGGTTCGCGTCAGCTCGACGCTGACCGACATCGGCAAGCTTACGGTCAACTACGGCATGGCGTTCGGCGTCGCCTTCTTTCTGTTCCTCGCTCGACGAGACTGGCGAGTTCCCGCATTCATCCTCGCCGTCATGGTCGGCCTGAACGTCTTCCAGAGCGTCGTGACCCGCATCGTCGACAGCTCGACCCCGTCGGGCGAGTACGTCTTCGGCACGCCGGGCCCGTACCTGTCCGGAGGCGTGCTCCGAGTGCTCGTGCTCGCCGGACTGTTCGCCGTGCTGGCCGGTCGCTCTCGAGTCGACGCCTATCGAATCGCCGCCGTCCTGACCGCAATCGAAGCGATCACACGGATGGCGCTCGGTCGCCACTGGCCCTTCGACATCCTCGCTTCGATCCCGCTCGGCTACGCCTTGCTGTGGTCGGCACTCGAATTCCACGACGCGGTCCTCGCCAAGCCCGTCGACCAGACCGAGGATCCGGCGCCCGTCAGCGCCGAGAACGCCGGGAACGAGCTCGCCTCCCACTAGCGTTCGCTCGATGCAATCGATCGAGGACATCAACGCTGAACGAACACGCCTCGAGAGCGAGATCGACGGGTACGCCGTGCCCGCAGCCTTCGCTCTCGGCGTGGCAACGATCGGGCCGTCTGGCGACGTGCTCGACGTGTCATACCCCGTGGTCAACACCGACCAGAACGGCTTCCCGGCCGTCGCACTCGCGACGGCGCTCGGCCACTCGGCCGGTACCGCCTCCTATCGGGTGAGCGATGATCAGGCCGCCGCAGCCTTGGCGTTGATCGAGCCGGCGGCATCGGTCGACATCCCTCACCCGAACATGGCGGCCTGGCGTTCGCTCGCCAAGCTGTCCGGTTCCACGGCCCCGGGCGGCACCCGCGAGTTGGTCGCTGCGTTCATCGCCGACCTCGACGACGCGCCGACCGACGCCATCGACACCTACCTGCGCCTCCACCTGCTTTCGCACCGAGCCACCGCTCCGGGAGAGATCAACATGAACGGCGTGTTCGGCACGCTCACCAACGTCGTGTGGACCAACATCGGCCCGTTCGAGGTCGACGGCTTCGAAGCCACCCGCATCGCCATGCGCGCCGAGGGCCACCACGTCGAGGTCCGACTCGTCGACAAGTTCCCGCCGATGCTCGACTACGTCGTGCCCGCTGGCGTGCGGATCGCCGACGGCAACCGAGTGCGCCTCGGCGCTCACCTCGCATCGGGCACCACGGTCATGCACGAGGGCTTCTGCAACTTCAACGCCGGCACCCTCGGCTCATCCATGGTCGAAGGACGCATCTCGGCCGGCGTGCTCGTCGGCGATGGATCAGACGTCGGCGGCGGCGCCTCGATCATGGGCACGCTCTCCGGCGGCGGCACCGAGACGATCAGCCTCGGTGAGAACTGCCTCCTCGGTGCCAATTCGGGCCTCGGCATCTCGCTCGGCGACAACTGCATCGTCGAGGCCGGTCTCTACGTGACGGCCGGAACACTCGTGAAGATGCCGGACGACACGATCGCAAAGGCCCGCGACCTCTCGGGGGTCAGCGGCTTGTTGTTCAGGCGGAACTCACAGACCGGCGGGGTCGAGGCGCTCGCCCGCGACGGTGCGTCGTGGCAGGGCCTCAACGAGGCGCTCCACGACAACTGAGTTCACCACGGCTGAGCCACACAACGGCTCAGCTCGAGAGGGGCAGGCCGTCTCAGTCGCCGTCGAGCAGGTCACCGAGGCGGTCGAGCCGCGCATTCCAGCGCTGTGTCGTCGCGGCGAGCCACGTCGACGTCTCTTCGAGTGCACGGCGATCGATCGCGAAGAGCACTGCGCGCCCCTCGCCTCGCCTCGAGACCAGCCCGGCTCGCTCCAGCGAGGTGAGGTGCTTCGACACACCCTGACGACTGATGTCGACGTGGTTCGCCAACGCCGAGGCCGTCAA
>CALLIQ010000413.1 GCA_938008925.1 uncultured Acidimicrobiales bacterium | reverse complement strand
GAGGAGCCGACGCTGACGAGCACCTGGCCTGACGGCGACGCGGCGGGCCGCCCCCGTCCCGCCGTCGTGGCGATCACCAAGGACGACGGCGGCGTCGTCGGCTGATCTGAGGGATGCCGAGTGTCCAGCGGCTGTCGGATCGATCAGCGGATCGCATCGATGGCCGCTTGGACCGCGGCCAAGAAAGGCTGCGGGGCGGTCCCCGGATCGCTCCCCCACCAGTGTTGACGGGTCGCCGGGCCCGCGATCTCCCGGTCGCCGTGCTTCGACAGCATGATCCCGTGGGCGTCGCCGGGCTGGAGGTAGTGGCGGTCGGGCGTCGCCCAGAAGGCATCGCCGCCAGCCTCGAACTCGAGCTCCCACCCGATCGGCAGTCGCTCGCCGAACCCCGACTCCGTGAGATCGGCGAGGTCATCGACCCCGATGGCGAAGGCTTCGAGTCCGTAGCTCCAGTGGACCAGAGGATCCTCGCAGATGTGGTCGGCCCACAGACCCGACGCTCGAATCTCCCAGCCGACCGACGGCGCGGCGATGCGCGTTTCGATCATGCCGACGATCGGGGTCGCAGAGGCAGGGTCGCCGCTGATCACCGCCACCCGGAATGCGGCTCGACCCGTCGCCGGTGACCGTTCGATCTCGAACACGATCTCTTCGTTCGTCACCGCGTCGTCACCGCGGCAGCTCACGTGGAGTCGATGCCCTTCGACCCACGAGTCATCGCTCGAGCCGGCGGGTTCTTGCCAGCGTTCGTGTCGGACGTCGGGCCCCATCGCCGCGGAGCGTACCGCCACGAGCTGTGTGCGATCGCCGCCGATGGGGCGATCCCATGCCTACCCTTCGTCACGATGGTCGATCTCGACGCGACAGCGGCGTCCCTCACCGAGCTCAGCACCGCCCTCGACGGTGTGCGCCTCCCTCTGGATCTCCCGGGGGCCGACGCAGGTCGTTCGGTGCGCGTGGAGTTGGCCGACCAGATCACCGACTACCTGCTCCCCCGGATCCGACGGATCGACGCGCCGCTGCTCGCGGTGATCGGCGGCTCGACCGGGTCCGGCAAGTCGACGCTCACCAACTCGATCGCCCGGGCCGAAGTGTCCCCCTCCGGGGTCCTCCGGCCGACCACCCGGGCACCCGTCCTCATCTGTCATCCCGATGACGAAGGCTGGTTTGCCGCCAACGACGTGCTCCCCGAGCTCGCCCGCATCACCGGCGACGGAGGCACCGCAACCGGTTCGACCCTGCGTCTCCGCCCGATCGAGACGCTGCGGCCCGGGCTCGCCCTCATCGACGCCCCCGACATCGATTCGGTCGAAGAGGCCAACCGAGATCTCGCCACGCAGCTCCTCGCCGCAGCCGACCTCTGGCTGTTCGTGACGACGGCGGTTCGTTATGCCGATGCCGTCCCGTGGGAGTTCCTCGGCCGAGCTCGCGAGCGCGGGACCCAGCTCGCCGTGATCATCAACCGCGTACCGCAGGGCGCCGGGTCCGAGATCGTTCCCCACCTGCAGTCGATGCTCGACGACGGTGGGCTCCCCGGCATTCAGATCTACCCCATCGAGCAATCACAGCTCGACGAGGCCGGTCAGCTCGACGAAGCCTCGATCGCCGAACTCCGGGGCTTGCTCACCGGCTTGGCCGAAGACGCCGAACGTCGAGCTGAGGTCGTGCGGGCCACCCTCGACGGCGCGCTCGCCAGCGTGCCCGATCGAGCGGCGTCGATCCATGCCGCCGCCGTGGCGCAGGACGAGGCCGTCGACGCCCTTCGCATCGAGATGGAGGCGATCTACCGACGCGGCCGCGAGAACGTCGAGACCGAACTGGCCAGCGGTGCTCTGTTGCGGGGCGAGGTTCTCGATCGCTGGCAAGAGCTCATCGGCACCGCCGAACTCATGCGGGCCGTCCAGAGCCGGATCAGTTGGGTTCGCGATCGCGTGTCTGCGTTGTTCCGGGGTCGAGCCGCCGCCACGAACGACGTGCAGGGCGAGATCACCAACACGCTCGAACAGCTCGTACTCGACCAGGCCGACCGCACAGCACTCGACGTGGTCGAGGCGTGGCGAGCGATGCCGGGGGGCCGCCAGGTCGTGGCCGACCAGCGAGATCTCGAGCGAGCGTCCGATCAGCTTCGCACGTCGTTGTCGGGCGAGATCCGAGCCTGGCAAGACGACGTTCTCGCCCTCGTGACCGAGCGAGGCGCGGGCAAGCGAACCACGGCGCGAGTGCTCGCGTTCGGTGTGAACGGCATCGGCGTCGCGTTGATGATCGTGCTGTTCGCTCAAACCGGTGGTGTCACCGGCGGCGAGGTCGCCGTCGCATCGGGCACCGCCGCCGTGTCGCAGGGACTCCTCAATGCTCTGTTCGGCGAACAGGCCGTTCGCGATCTGGCCGACGAGGCTCGCCGTTTGCTCTTCGAGCGCATCGGCGCCGCCTTCGACCTCGACGCCAACCGCTTCCGCACCCAACTGTGGTCCGCGGTCGACGACCCGAATGCGTCGGCCGCTCTCGAGGCCGCCATCTCCTCGGTCCGTTCGGTCGACTGACCATGGTGTTCGGGCGACGAAAGAAGCGAGCGCACGCGACGCCGCTGCCGGAGCGAATCGAGGCGCTCCAGGCGGCGGTCGATCGCGGTGTCGGCCGGCTCAGCGACGAGTCGCTCGCCTTCGGCCAACACGTTGTCGAGAAGGCGAACGGCCGACTCCGCCACGGCACCGAACACACCCTGGTCGCCATGCTCGGCGCCACCGGTGCAGGCAAGTCGTCGCTCACCAACGCGATCGTCGGCTCCGATGTCGCGACCACCGGCGTCCGCCGGCCGACCACCTCGTCGACGATGGCCTGCGTGTGGGGCCCCGATGATGCGACGTCACTCCTCGAGTGGCTCGGCGTTGCCACCCGCCACGCGGTCACCACCGCTGACGACGACCGACTCGACGGGCTCGTGCTCCTCGACGTACCCGACCACGATTCGGTCGCGGTCGCGCACCGGCTCGAGATGGAACGCATCGCCGAGCACGCCGACCTCATGGTGTGGGTCACCGATCCGGAGAAGTACGCCGACGCCGCGCTCCATCGGTATCTGGCACAGCTCGCCTCGCATGGCGCCGTCATCGTGATGGTGCTCAACAAGGTCGACACGCTGAGCGCCGACGACCGCGACGCCTGCGCCGCCGATCTCGCTCGTCTGCTCGAACTCGACGGAATCGACCTGTCAGAGAGCAGCGGGTCGCGGGTCATTCCCGTGTCGGCCGCCACCGGCGTCGGGATCGGCGACCTCCACGCGGTGCTCGCCGACGCCGTCGTCGCTCAAGAGGCCGTCGTGCAGCGCCTCGAAGCCGACATCGCCTTGGCCGCCACCGAGATGCTCGGTGAAGCCGGCGGCGATGGGGCATCGACGGTCGACGACCGCCAGCGCCGCCGACTGGCCGACGATCTCGCCGGCGCTGCGGGCGTCGCCGCCGTGACCGACGCCGTGGCGCGAGGTCACCGGCGAGACGCCAAGGCCGCAACCGGCTGGCCCTTCACCCGGTGGGTCGCCAAGTTGCGCCCTCACCCGCTCCGCAAACTGCACCTCGGCGAAGGGTCCGGCGGCCGCACGTCGTTGCCAGCACCCACCGGCGCCCAGCGAGCACGGGCCGACGCTGCCATCCGCAACATCGCTGACGCGACGAGCGCCGGCATGCCCTCGCCGTGGCCGGCCATCGTGCGCAAGGCCGCCACGCCACCCGACGGGCTCCTCGACGATCGTCTCGACCAAGCCGTCGCCGGTGCCGTCCGTGATCACCGGACCGGATCACCTCGCTGGTGGTCGGTGGTCGGCGCCCTGCAGTTCGGGCTCGCCATCGCCACCATCGTCGGTGGCTTGTGGCTGGCCGGCCTCGCCGTGGCCGCGTGGCTGCAGTTGCCGACGATCCCGACCCCGTCGATCCGCTCGATTCCGATTCCCACCGGACTGTTGATCCTCGGTGCGCTACTCGGCTGGATCATCGCCTTGCTCAGCCGGTGGCTGGCGTCGATCGGCGCGAAACGCGCGGCTCGTCGAGCCCACAAACAGGCCGCCGACGCAGTCGTCGGTGTCGCCGATGACCTCGTGATCGGGCCGATCGAAGCCGAGATGGCAAACCGCCACGATCTCGTCGAACGGCTTCGGCTCGCCGGGGCAGCGCCTCCCGGCTAGAAGCGCCCCTCCCGACGAGACAACCCCTCCCGGTTAGGAGAGTGCGAGGCGGGCTTCGACTTCACCGTCGACCAGCTCGCCGGTGGGGACGAAGCCGTAGTCCTCGTACATCGGACCGGCCGTGCCCGGTGCCGGTACCCACGAGATCATCAACTCGTCAGCGTTCCAGCCCTTCGCCTGCTCGACCGCGAGGTCGAGCACTCGCCTGCCGATCCCGCGTCGTTGGTGCATGCGATCGACGAGCAGA
>CALLIQ010000412.1 GCA_938008925.1 uncultured Acidimicrobiales bacterium | reverse complement strand
CGCATCGCCCGCAGCCTCAACGACTCGCTCGAGGCAGCGGTCAACCGTGCGGCCGCCGCTGCGCCGGGCGACGTGTCGTTCGTGAATCCCGAGGCAGCGTTCGATGATCGCGGAGCGTGCCAGACCGGTTCGAGCGGACTTCGCTACGTGAACGACGTCGACTTCGTGCCGTGGAGCCTGTTCTCCGTCGCTGCGAACTCGCTGCACCCGACGGCGTCTGGCTACGACGCCTACGCCAACGTGCTTGCCAACTCGCTCTAGGGCGTCAGCGCACCGGCGGCGCTCATGGCGACCGGAACACCATCGGCATCGATTGCGGCGACGGTCCACGTCATTGGTTCGAACACCGTGGCGCCAGCAGCGTCCGGGTTGGAGACCCCGCCGACGTTGATCTCGGTTTCAGGCCCCGACCAGGCCCAATACGGCTGACCCTGGGCATCCAGGACGACAACTCGGTAGTCGACGGCGCCATCGATCGCGTCCCACGCCAACAACGGCCGGGGTCCGGATTCGGTTGCGGCGACGGTGATCTCGACAAGCGGATTGTCGACAACGATCGGAGCGGTGGTCGTGGTGGTCGTCGCGTCCGTCTCGACGGTTTCATCGCCGTCGGTTTCATCGGCGCCGCTTGCGTCACCCACCGTCGTCGCCGACTCGGCGTCGTCGATCGAGGCATCGCCCCCCGCTGCGTCATCTCCGCCGGTCCCACCACAGGCGGAGACGACGACAGCGAGGGCGAACAAGGCGGCCCGAAGGCCAAGGGTCGATCGGATGTGCACGTTCCTGATGTGCACGTGCCTGATGCGCATGGTCATTCGCCTTCCTCTCCGATCAGTTCTTGGTAGAGCCCCCACATGGCGGCGGCTTCCTCGGTGCGCCCGAGTTGTTCGCTGAACGATGCGATCCGAGCCACCTCGTTCGGGTCTCGGCCTTCGACCGCAGCAGCGACTCGTTGGTCGTACTCGCCCAGCCAGAGATCCTCAGCGCCGTCATCGCCGTCGAAGAAGCCCGAGCGATAGCCGCTCAGAATCAGGTTGATCAGCGCTTCGGTCGAGAAGAAGCCGGGGTCACCCGACAGTTCGAAGAGGATCGACTTGACCAGTTCGCTCGCAGCGTGGCGGTGCGAGCTGCGGTTGCCTTCGTCACCGCAGCTGGACTGCGTCGTGTACTGGGCCATGATGCCGTCGGCCTGTGCGAACAGATCCTGCAGATCGAGTGGATTCCACGTTCCAGAGCGGATGTCGGCCAGGGCTTCTCTGCCCTGCTCGTTGAACGCCTCGAGGTCGGCACGGGCCTGGTCCGCACGGCCATCGGCGTCGAGATCGTCGGTGGCGAGGGCGGTGAACTCACCTTCGAGCAGGTCGCCGTTGAAGTCGATGACCCAATCGCCGCTCACCCACTGGCAGTCGGCGGACCGGACGAAGAGGTCACCACCGCCGGGCGTCGGGAGCTCCTCAGCGGTGAACGTGAACTCGATGCCGTTCGAGCCGGCGATGACGAGGTCCAGCTCGAGCATGGCGACGGATGCGAACCCGGTCACCTCGCCGATGGCCTGTCCATAGCCTTGCGTCTCGAACCCGTCCGCCGTGACGTAGGTGTTGAGGGTCAGACTCCAGTTGCCCGTGAGATTCCCGTTCGCCGAGCGGGCATCAAAGCCTCCCAGTACGTCGTAGAGAATGTCGACGTTGCCCTCATCGGAGGCCACGGTGGTGGTGTCTCGAAGCGACATCGTGGCGATCCACGAACCCGTCGGGAACGCTGGGTCCTGAGCGTCCGAGGCCGTCACCGGAACGACTGCGCCGACGGTTCCCACCGTAAGGAGGGCCAGGATGCGTTTCATGCCGCTCGGTCTCATGGCACTTGGTCTCATGAACCAGTGGCGTTCCATTCGACGGAACAGTGTTCCGTCTGGCTCCTCGGTGGGCCTGAGGAACCTCAGTTCACCAACCAGGCGACGGGGTCGCCAGCGTCGGGGCTGTAGCGGCAGAACCGACCGGTGGTGACCCGATGGCGAAGATGATCGGCCATCGGGGGATCCGACTTGGCGATCGCGTCCAGCGCCCGGGAAATCGACCGGCGAACGTTGACTCGGGCCCGTTCTGACGGGTCATCGAGCTGACGGCTGCGGCCGCCGAGACCGAAGGCTGAGAGCAGCTCTTGCTCCAGGGCATCGAGTTCGTTCTGCAGCCGTTCGACCCGGCCGATGTCGGCCGATGACTCGGCCTCTTCCAACTCGGCGGACAGGTCGCGGTAGCGATCCTGATAGTGGCGCCTCGCGGTGTCGTCGAGCATGGCGCCGCTGCTGCCTTCGACGATCGTCGCGCCGCCAGACGCGGCACCGTAGAGGTCGAGCACGTGCCAGTCGTTGCCTGGCGATTCGAGCAGGACGTGGAGGAAGCGCATACCGGCGAGGTTGCCGATGTGGCGGGCCTCGCCACCGAACTCGATCTCCCAACCGTTGCCGGAGCGGCGCAGCGTTCCCGATCGGGCCGGGCTCACGGCGCCAGCTGGTGCCTCGCCCGTCGCCGCGCCCGTGGCCTCGGCCGGTGCAGACGTCTCGGTGTCGGCGAGGTCGAAGTCGCCGATCACCAGCACGGGACCCATCTCCAGCTCGGTCGCGATCTCGCCGGCCAGACGGCCGTGCTCACTGGCTTCGTCGTGGCGGTCGAGCGCGCCGAGGGCGATCGCGAGCGCAGCATGGGACCGGGCGGCCCAGGGCCTGGCTCGAAGCCGCTGATGGATGCGCAGACTCGAGCCGAGCGCGTCGACCGCACCCTCGAGATCGCCGGTTCGCATGCGCAGCAGGCCGATGAGGCGGTCGTAGGCGCCGAGCCACGGGATGGCGGCGGCGTTCGGGGTCATGCAGTAGCCAGCACACGGTTCGATGGCGGCGAGAAGCTGGTCGCACTCAGGC
>CALLIQ010000411.1 GCA_938008925.1 uncultured Acidimicrobiales bacterium | reverse complement strand
GATGTGGCCCGGGTGGGCCGGACCGTCGGCTAAGTTGTCGCCGGGTTCTCGGTGATGGACGAACTGGTCCGACGGCCTGGCAGGCCTGTCATCAGTTGCGTCAGCTCCCGCCCGCCACCGCGTGACCGGCCCGCACGGGCTCGCTGACGCGTAGGGCCTGCCGTCTGCCCGCCACGTGCGCAGCTCACGGTCGGCAGTCAGCTTCATCTGCCACCCACCCTCATGGGCGAGGTGATGATGCCGGCTGCACAACGGCGCAAGGTTGTCGAGATCGGTCCGCCCTCCGTGTTCCCACCAATCCAGGTGATGGACGTGGCACCAGTCGAAGATCACATCGCATCCAGGGAACGCACAGGTGTCGTAGATCGCGCGGAGTGCGAACCGTTGGGCGACGGTCGCGGTCCGGTAGTTGCGGCCGACCGCCAACGGCAGTTCACCGTCCATGGTCAGAGCCTGTATGTCGCAATCACACAGATACCGCCGCAGGGTCTCGTCCGACACGGTTGAGCCGGGGTCACCCATCCGCTCCAACAACGTGTCGTCGTGGCGGCCGTGCTCGAGGGTGTCGGCGTCGACGAACACTCCGACCAGCGGCCGTGCTGTCGCCGACCCAGCATCGTGTGCCCGCAGCGCCAGCTGGAACATCGCTTCGGCTGACAGGTTCGGACCCAACCGTAACGGCTCACCGTCGGACCGGTCCGCTGCCGCCGCAATTGATCGGGACTCTCGCTCGATGGCGTTCCAGATTGCGTCGCCTCGCTCACGATCGAGCTTGGCGTGGATGTGGCGCATGCCGTCGCCGTCGACCCACGACTTCACCTCGGACTTGTTCCGATGCCGCTCCTCCGTGGTCGACGCCACCGCGGCTCGGATCCGATCGACGAGCGCCTTCAGCCGGACCTTGAACACGGTTGGATCGAGATCCTGCGCCATCGCAGTCAGCTCCACCCGGTGCTGGGCGAACAGCTCCTGTTCCTCCGGTAACCCCAACGACTTCTCCGCACGACTGATCGCAGCGAGGTTCTCGGGATTGATCTGCGGCAACCGCAACGACGGCTCGTCCTGATCGCCGGAACCAGCCGAATCATCGGAATCGTCAGGTAGGGAGTCAGCGAGCTTCTGATGCGTTCGCGCTCGTTCCGCTTCGCTCCGAGCCTTTGTTCCCGACATGCCAGCGCCGGTCAACGCTTCTTCGGCGCTCACGCCATCTCCGACGGCGGACGCCCGGTCGAGAATGGCGACGAGGCGGGTGCGGTCGGCCTGCAGCTGACGCTCGACGTCGCTCGAAGCACGCAGCAGCCGTTCCGCCGTGGCAGGCGCGACGGACTCGTCGAGCCCGGTCATCGCCGCTTCGAAATCCGCCAAGATTCCCACGCCCACCATCATGACAGTGCCCTGTGACACTCAAGCCTTGGAGCGCTCGGATCTCACTCGATCGAAGCGGTGCGTCCATCTAGGGTCGCCCGATGGGACTCTTCCACCGCGCCACGATCACCCCGAGCAAGCCCGAGTTGGTCGAGCGTTGGCTGCGAGCGACCGCGATCGCCGACGAGTCGGCCACCATCGAGCACATCGGGGCCTTCCGCTTCGACGACCCGCTCGGCGAGGTGGGCATGGAGACCTTCTTGGCGAACGTCGATGGCACGCTCGTCCAGGTTCCGTTGACCTATCGAGGATCGGCGCTGCCGGGCGCCGATGCGGCGCTCGTCGGCACCACTGAGCACTCCGTGCTCGGCACCCGCTGGGTCTACGACGGCCTCGGCGACCCGCTCTATCCGGTGATGCTCGCCGCCGTCACGATGACGGGCCAGGGCGAAGCGCTCGGCATGGTCGAAGACGACGGCCGTTGGGTCGTGGCCCCGGCGGCGGTTCGAATTCGCGGAGGCGGCTGGACGACCGAGCGGGTGGTCATCGACGGCTTCAAGACCGTCGAGCAGCTCGATGACGGTGTCATGCTCCGCAACGAAGGCTTCGATCTTCGCTTCTACCGGACTCCGGGGCCGGCGACGGGCGAGCCCTTGACGCTCACCGCGTTATGGGATGAGCGGCCGCCTGGGGTCGTGCTCGCTGAGATCGCGCCCCGCTCGGCGTCATGACGATCAGGTAGGCATCGCGGCTCGCTCGAAGCGCAGCCGCGGCAGGGATGTACTCCCAGGGGAGTAGGTGCAGAGCCTCCCGGTGGAGGATTTCGAGACGCGGTCGATGCTTCACGATGAAGACATGATCGAAGTCACCAACCTCACCAAGGCCTACGGCGACACCCTCGCCGTCGACGACCTTTCCTTCACCGTCCGCCCCGGCATCGTGACCGGCTTCCTCGGCCCGAATGGCGCCGGCAAGTCGACGACGATGCGCATGATCCTCGGCCTCGACGCACCGACGTCCGGTTCAGCGACCGTCGGCGGTCGGCCCCTCGTCGAGCACGAGCAACCGATGACCTCCATCGGCTTCCTGCTCGACGCCGGTGCCGTTCACCCCGGCCGCTCCGCCTACGACCACCTCCGAGCGCTGGCCGCCACCAACGGCATCAGCAAGGCCCGGGTCGATCACGTCCTGTCGATGGTCGGGCTCGGTGATGCCGGAAAGCGCTCGAGCGGAGGGTTCTCCCTCGGCATGGGACAGCGCCTGGGCATCGCCGCTGCGTTGCTCGGCGATCCCGAAGTCGTGATGCTCGACGAGCCGGTGAACGGCCTCGACCCGGAAGGCATCTTGTGGATCCGGCACCTGCTGCAGGATCTCGCCGCAGAAGGCCGCACCGTGTTCGTCTCCTCGCACCTGATGAGCGAGATGGAGCTCATGGCCGAACACTTCGTGATCATCGGCCAGGGCCGCCTGATTCAAGACATTGACATCGCCGAGCTCAGGGCCATGGCGGCCGGCGATCGCGTTCGAGTCGGCTCCAACCGTCTGAGCGATCTCGTCTCGGTGCTGCAGGCCGATGGCGTGGACATTCTCTCCATCGACCAGGAGACCGCACGAGTCTCGGGTCTCGACAGCGATGAGATCGGCCACCTCGCCAACGACGCCGGGATCGCCCTGACGTCCCTTGTCCCCGAGCAGCGCTCGCTCGAAGACGTGTTCATGACCCTCACCGCCGATTCGGTTCAGTACCACGGCTCGAGCTCGATGGCCCTCGCGTCATGAGCGTCACGAACCCGACCGTCGACATCTCCACCAACGAATCCACTCTCGCACCCACTCCCACTCCCAACCCCGCTCCCATGCTCACCGACAGGACCTCCGCCATGACCACGCTCACGCCCACCTCTCCCACGCCGAACCCGACCCCAACCCCCACCACGGGCTCGACGGGACCGGACGCGATCCCCACTCGGACCCGCACGACAAACCGGGCCCGAACGGGAACCCTGCAGGTGATCCGAGGTGAGTGGATCAAGTTCTGGTCGGTCCGATCGACCTCGTTCACCCTGCTCGCCGCCGGTCTGCTCACCGTCGTCTTCGGCATGATCTTCTCCGCCGTCGCCGAGTCGGGAGACAGCGCGCCGGGTCCG
>CALLIQ010000410.1 GCA_938008925.1 uncultured Acidimicrobiales bacterium | reverse complement strand
GGTCGAAAAGCCCATCGCTCCTGCCTCGACGGCCTCCTGCACGATGGTGGCCATCGCCGCGATGTCGTCGGAGCTGGCCGCCTCGTTGTCGGCGCCGCGGGCGCCCATGACATAGGTGCGAACGGGCCCGTGCGCGATCAGGGCGGCGATGTCGGCGACATACTCCCGCCGCTCCAGCGCGTCGAGATAGTCGGGAAAGCTCTCCCAGTCCCACGAGATGCCTTCGCTCAATGCTGCTCCGGGGATGTCTTCGACACCCTCCATCAGTTCGATCAGGAATTGGTGCTCGTCATCGCCCGGCTTGGCGGGGGCGAAGCCCACACCGCAGTTGCCCATCACCAGCGTGGTCACGCCGTGCGGGGTCGAGGGCGCCAGTTCGGCGTCCCAGGTGGCCTGGCCGTCGTAGTGGGTGTGGATGTCGACGAAGCCCGGCGTGACGAGGAGACCGGTGGCATCGATCTCGCGTGTTCCCGGACCGACATCATCGCCGATGGCGGTGATGACACCGCCATCGATGCCGATGCTAAGGCCGGCCGCCGGGGCAGCCCCCGTTCCGTCGACGATGAGACCGTTGCGGATGACCAGGTCGTGCATGCCCGAGATTGCCACACTTCGCTCGTTCGATCCCGAATCAGCCGGGCCGCTCGAGGGCGTCGAGCGCTGCGATTGCGGCCCGGAGCTTGCGCTCCTGGTCACGTCGGAGCAGTGCAGCGAAGGGGCGGATCCACACAGCGGGTTTGGCTCCGAGGCGCCAGGTGATCCGGGTGCCATCGCCATCCGGCTCGAGGTCGATGGTCTCCTCCATCGAGGCGAGCACCTTTGGCTTGATGTCCACGACCCGCATCGCCCAGTGGTGCGGAGCCTCCCAGGCGGTGATCTCTTCCCGCACCCGAAACGGAGGTTGGCGAACGAGTCGATGCGCGCCACGGCGGCCGGCTGTGTCGGGCGCCTCCCACGCACACCCGGCGAAGCCGGGAAACCACTCCGTCCACCGGTCGTTGTCGGCGATCATCTCCCAGACCCGGTCGACGTCTGGCTTGATCGTCTGGACGATCTCGATCCTCAGGGGTGCGTCGTCGATTCGCGATTCGGTCGTGCCTGCATCATCCATCGGAAAGGGCTCCATTTCGATCCCGTCGAGCGCTGCTGTCTCGAACTGAACGTATTCAGTTCTAAACTGAATACGTTCAGTTTGCAAGGATCATGCCTAGAATGTCGGCCGTGGCACCAACGCCGAAGGCGCAGCAAACCGCCAAGCGAATTCTCGATGTCGCCGTGGTCGCCTTCTTCGACGATGGCTTCGAAGACACGAGCATCAGCCGAATCGCCGATGCGGCCAACGTGGCGCCCGGCACGGTGCTGCTGCATCACGGTTCGAAGAGCGAACTGGCGACGAAGGCATTCGCCGCCCGGATCGCAGAAGCGGTTCGAGTCGCGACGGCCACTCCCCCAACCGGATCGACGATCGACGACGTCGTGTCGGTCGTCCGCAATCTGCTCGCGTTCTACGAGGCACACCTCGACGTGGCCCCGGCACTGCTTCGCGAAGCCTTGTTCACCGGCGGCGACGCCGGACGAGCGTACGCGGCCACCGTCGAAGCGACCGTCGGAGCGCTCGCCATGCTCGTGCGAGGCGAGGTCGGCGACGAACGAGCCTTCGTCGTCGCCGAGGGTCTTCTCGCCGACTACCTCCTGGTGCTCCTTCGGATGCTCAGAGGTGAACTCAGCGACCTGACGACCGCGGTCGACCGATTCCGGGCGCTGGCCTCGACCCGCCTGAACCCCTAGGTCACGCGTCGGAACGATCGGGACAACCCGAACGTTCCTCGATCGCTCGCTCGACCCTGCATCGGGTCACTCGATCGGCAGCTTGGCCAGGATCTCCGCGACGCACTCGTCGAGCGGCTTCGAGGTGTCGACGGTGATCTCGGGGTTCACCGGTGGCTCGTATGGCGCAGAGATGCCGCTGAACTCCGGGATCTCACCGGCTCGAGCCTTCTTGTAGAGGCCCTTCACATCGCGGGCTTCGCACACCTCGATGGGCGTGTCGACGAAGACTTCGATGAACCGCCCCTCGGGGTGAAGGGCTCGCACCTGGTCACGATCTTCGACGTATGGCGAGATGAAGGCCGTCAAGACGATCATGCCCGAGTCCTGGAACAGGCGGCAGACCTCGCCGATGCGACGGATGTTCTCCGTCCGGTCCTCCGGGCTGAATCCGAGGTCCCGGTTGAGCCCGAAGCGGATGTTGTCGCCATCGAGCACGTAGGTGGCGACACCGCGAGCGATGAGCGCCTCTTCGACTGCGAAGGCGAGGGTCGACTTGCCGGAGCCCGAGAGCCCGGTGAACCAGACCGTCGCCGAATCGTGACCGAAGTTCGCGGCCCGGTCTGCACCGGACACGCGACCATCAGCTCGAACGATGTTGGCCGAGACAGGCTCGTCAGCCACGAAGGAAACCGCGTTCGCCGAGCGCCCGAAGGATCTCGCTCACGCACTCGTCGACCGACTGAACCGACGTATCGAGACGAAGGTCGGCGTCAGCGGGACGCTCATAGGTGGCGGACACGCCGGGGAACATCGGGATGTCGCCGCGATCAGCGGCGTCGTACAAGCCCTCGGTGTCTCGCTCGCGACACACCTCGATCGGTGTATCGACGAACACTTCGAGGTAACGATCC
>CALLIQ010000409.1 GCA_938008925.1 uncultured Acidimicrobiales bacterium | reverse complement strand
GGTGGAGGTGCGGCGGACCATGCCGTAGACCTTGTAGCCCTGTTCGAGGAGGAGTTCGGCGAGGTAGGAGCCGTCCTGGCCGGTGAGGCCGGTGATGAGCGCAGTCTTGGTCATGTTGGTTTCCTCTCGGGGCTGGCCCCGTCGGTCGCAGCGTTTTGAGATGCTGCCTTGCCGGCTCGGTTTCTGGCCGAGTCGAGCACGTCGGCGAGCGACTGGGTCAATGAGATGGACGGTGTCCATCCAGTATCGGTGGTGATGGCGTCGCGGCTGCCGCGCAGGACCGGAAGTTCGACCGGGCGGAGCAAGCTGGCATCGACCTCGGTGTCGATGGCGACGGTGGATTGAGCGATGAGTTCCTCGAGCACCGCCGACATCGGGACGGACTCACCCGAGCAGATGTTGTAGGTCTGCCCCGCCGTTCCCGAGGTCGCGAGCAGGCGATAGGCGGCGACCACGTCGCGAACATCGGTCAGGTCGCGCTGAGCGCTGAGATCGCCGTGGGTGACCAGGCCGCCACCGGCGGCCTCGCAGTCGACGATGCGTGCCGCGAACGCCGCGGTCACGAATCGGGGCGATTGCCCCGGACCGATGTGGTTGAACGGTCGAGCGATCACCGTCTCGACCCCGAACCCGCGGTGGTACTGATTCGCGAGAGCCTCGGCGGCCTGTTTCGAAGCGCCGTATGGCGAACTCGGACGGCTGGGTGAGTCTTCGGTCAACGGGAGATCGGCGGGGCTGACCACGCCGTAGGTGTCGGCGCTGCTGACCACGATCACCCGGGTCGACGTCGAGTTCGCTTCGTCGGCATGGCGAACGGCGTCGAGAACCGACATCGTTCCCTCGGCGTTCACCCGAAACGTCGTGTGCGGGTCTGACCACGAGCCGCCGACGTCGCTCCAGCCGGCCAGGTGGTAGATCACCTCGGGGCGAATGCGGTCGACGAGATCGACCCAGCCACGGCGATCGAGGAGATCGGGGCCGTTGCTCGACCCGGTACCGGTGACGTCATCGCCAGCCGAAACCAGATGATCCCGGAGGTGTGGGCCGACGAATCCGTCGGCGCCTGTGATCAGGGCTCTCACGGCACGTGAGGGTACTGCCGCGTTCGGTGCTCTGGGCGGAATCAGCTCCCCGGCGGTGTGCGCGGCCGGACAACTAGTCAGAACCGCCCGGTGTCCAGCCAACGGGGGAGTGCCGGGTTAGCCTCGTCAGCCCGTGAGCACGCTCAAGGAATCCCCCGTCATCGGCGGACAAGACCCAGCTGCGGATGTCCCCGCGGTCGTCGCCGTCGTCGTCTCACGCGACCCCGGCGACCACTTCGAGACCACGCTCACGTCGTTGGCCGATCAGCGCTACGCCAACCTCTCGGTTCTCGTCGTCGACGCTGGCAGCAAGACGCCGCTCGCCGACCGTGTTGCGACGATCCTGCCCGACGCCTTCATCCACCACCTGAGCGGGTCGATCAGCTCGCCAATCGCGAACAACATCGCGGTCGACTTGATCGAAGAAGCAGCCTTCCTCGCGCTGTGTCACGACGACGTCGCCCTCGAGCCGGAATGCATCGGCGTGATGGTGCAGGAGGTGTTCCGTTCGAACGCGGCGGTGGTCGCTCCGAAGGTCGTCGAATGGGACGACCCGAGACGCCTCGTTTCGATCGGCAAGGGATCGGACAAGTTCGGCGTCGAGGTCGACCTCGTCGAACCTCGCGAGTTCGACCAGGACCAGTACGACCGAGTGCGCGACGTCTTCGTCGCCCCCGGAGGCGTGCAGCTGATCCGAGCCGACCTGTTCACCGAACTCGGTGGATTCGACGAAGCCCTTGCCCAACCGAGCGCAGACCTCGATTTCTGTTGGCGGGCACACATCCTCGGCGCTCGCGTGATCGCTGCGCCCGACGCCAAGATCCGCCACCTCGGTGAGCACCCGCACGACGGCGACGAGGAGACGCGCCGCCGACAGCTCGGCCGTGGTCGACTCCGCACGCTGCTCGTGACGTCATCGGGCTTCTCGCTGCTGCGGGTGGTGCCGATCGCCCTGTTCCTCCTCGTTCTCGAGGGCGTCTACTCGCTCATCGCCGGCCGTCGGCGCCAGGCGCAGTCGGCCTTCGGCGCGATCTCATGGAACCTCTCCAACCTCGGCTCGATCCGGGCGAGGCGGGCTGAGGTCGCGGAGAAACGCCAGGTCGCCGATCGCGAGATCCACGCGCTGCAGGTCGGGGGATCGGCCAGGGTCTCGAACTTCTTTCGCGAGCAGTTCGGCGCTGGCACCGATCGTCTCGCCGGCGTCTTCGGCGCTGTCCGTCGCTCGCTCACGGGCGCCGAGGCTGCTGCGAATCGGTCGGGTGCGC
This sequence comes from uncultured Acidimicrobiales bacterium, assembly GCA_938008925.1. Taxonomy (GTDB): domain Bacteria; phylum Actinomycetota; class Acidimicrobiia; order Acidimicrobiales; family SZUA-35; genus CALEWY01. Next base: position 437 of record CALLIQ010000409.1, on the reverse strand, counting down.
TGCTCGGAGCGGTTCTCACGCTCTTCTTGATCTTCGGAAGTCGCCATCTGATCACACGCGGTGTTGCCCCGGTCGGTCAGATCCCCGATCTCGGCACGGCCTCGACCATGCTCGGGGAGTGGCTTGGCGGGTGGCGTTCGGCCAACACCGGTTCGCCGGGCAATCCGGCCTCGTCGCTGCTCGCATTCGCGATCGCCAAGCTCGCGTTCTTCTGGGGGAGTGGTGTGCTCGACACCGCTCTCGTGATCGGCCCGCTCTTCATCGGTGCGTTCGGTGCGTGGCGGTTGGTCGCCCCGTTCGGCAGTCTGCGAGCGAATGCGGTCGCCGCCATCCTCTACGCGGCGAATCCCTTGCCAATGGTCGCGATGTCGGCGGGCCGTTGGGACGCCCTCGTCGTGTGGGCGGTGGCGCCGAGCATCATCGGTTCGCTGCTGCGA
>CALLIQ010000408.1 GCA_938008925.1 uncultured Acidimicrobiales bacterium | reverse complement strand
GAAGAAGCAACGGCCAGCCACGTCGTTGAACTCCGACGGCTCCCCTTCGATCATGCCGTCGATCACGCCAGCGAACTGCGCGTCACCGAAGGTCTCGTCGTAGGTGAACGTCGCTCCCGTGAGCGGAAGGGGATCATCGGGGCTCGCTCCCCCGCCGCCGGCGGGGGCGGCGGTGGTCGCGGTCGAGTCGTCGCCTCCCGCTGTGTCCTGTGTGGTGTCGGCTGCGGTCGTGTCGGAACCGCCAGCATCGGCGGCGGCCGCGGTGGTCGCCGTTGCGTCGCCCTCGGGCGCGCCGCTGGACAACGTGGTCTCGGTGACATCGCCTCCGGTCGCGGTCGCGACCGGATCGTCTGAGCCGCCACACGATGCTGCAACCAGCATCAGGGTGACGATCGCGAGCAATGAGCGATGGATCTGACGACTCTTCATGTTCCCTCCGGTCGGCGCCAGCGCTGCGCGGTTGAGTGCTGGCGACTTCGCAACACTACGCCCTCACCGATAATCACACGTCAACTCGCCCCGGCCCGGCGCCGAGGCGGGCGCCCGGTGCACCCTTACTGGGCGGCCATCGCCGCTTCGAAGGCACCTCGTGCCATCTGCGCCCGAACGTCCGGATCGGGGTCATTGAGCCGCTCGAGCGTGACCGACTCGATCGTGGCCGTGCAGGGGAATCGATGGGGATAGGGGCCGACCGGCGCACCGGTGTCGACGCCGACGTCGAACGTCTCGCCGCTCATCGAGAACACGATGGGCACTGTTCGCTCGAGACGAGCGGATTCGGTGGCGGCGCCATCGACGAACAGCGTCATCGTGCCCCCGGCTCCCAGTCCCCCGTCGTGTTCGTAGAAGAGCCGAAGGTGATGGCGGCCGGCTTCGAGCGGCGAATCACCGCGGACGAAGGTGAGATCGTGCCCGAAGCAGTTGTAGAGGTAGGTCGGCACGCCGTCGGCATCGAGATAGAGCGACCACCCGGCCATGTTGCCGCCCATGCAGGCGATCACGCCCTTCGCTGGCTCATCACTTCCGCTCCCGCCCTCACGACCGCCCCCAGTCCCGCTGTGAGCCGGTGCGACCTCGATCGTTGCCGAGATCTCGTGGGAGGCGTTCTTCAGGTTCACGACCGATCGTTCGGGGAGCCGAACATGGTCGGTGGTGTAGGTCATGGTGCGGGCCGTGAGCGACAGCGGTGTTCGCAGTCGGGGGTCGCGCGGCATCCCGGGATCGCGCAGCGGGTAGACACCGTTGCGGCGCGCCTCGTCGTCGAACATGGCCTGCATCGCGGCCAGGCGCTCGGGCTCCTCCGCAGCCAGATCGTTGAACTGCGAGAAGTCCGATCGGACGTCGTAGAGCTCCCACCGTTCCTGTGGGCCGTCGAAGGGCAGCCCTTCGAGGCGGATCCAGGGAACGCGACCGTGGAAGCACGAGGCGATCCAACCGTCGTGATAGATCGCCCGATTGCCGAGCAGTTCGAAGTACTGCGTGGGGTGGTTGGTCGGCGTGTCGACCGCCGCGGCGTCGAAGGAGTAGTTCATCGCAACGCCGTCGATCGGCATCTGCTCGATGCCGTCGACCCGACCTGGAGGTTCGATCCCGGCCGCAACGAGAATCGTCGGGGCCACGTCGGTCACGTGGTGGAACTGATCGCGAAGACCGCCGGCGTCGTCGATGCCGTTCGGCCACGACACCGCCAAGCCATTGCGAGTCCCGCCGAAGTGCGACGCCACCTGCTTCATCCACTGGAACGGTGAGTCGAGGGCCCACGCCCAACCGACGTTGAAGTGGTTCTCACAGCGAGCGGTGCCGAAGTCGTCGATGCGGTCAAGCAGCCACTCCGGGTCCTCGTGGATCCCGTTCTGGAACGACGGCGCGCTCCACGCACCGTGGATCGTCCCCTCGGCCGAGGCGCCGTTGTCGCCCGTGACGTAGAGGATCAGGGTGTCGTCGCCGACCCCGAGCTGATCGATCGCGTCGATCACACGCTTCACCTGGGCGTCGGTGTGGGCGAGGAAGCCGGCGTAGACCTCCATGAGTCGGCGAGCGATCGGCTTGTAGCGGTCCGGATAGTCATCCCAGGACGGAATCTGCTCGGGCCGTTCGGTCAACTCCGTACCCGGCGGGATCACGCCCATCTCGAGCTGACGGGCGTGGATCTCGGCTCGAAGCGAGTCCCACCCGTCGTCGAAGCGACCCTCGAACGGTTCGATCCACTCCGGCCCGACGTGGTGCGGCGCATGCACGGCCGGAGTCGAGAAGTAGCAGAAGAACGGGCGGTCGGGAGCCGCTGCCTTCTGCTGTCGGATCCAGGTGATGGCTCGGTCGGCCATGTCCTCGGTGAAGTGATAGCCGTCGATCGGCTCGCCGTCGGGGCCGAGGTGAGGCTCGACCGGCATGATCTGGTCATAGGCCGCCGGCTCGTACATCGAGCACTCGGCGCCGATGATCCCGTAGAACCGGTCGAACCCCATTCGGGTCGGCCAGTGGTCGTACGGACCCGCCGGGTTGAACTCCCAGCTCGGCGTGAGATGCCACTTCCCGAAACAGCCGGTCGAGTAGCCGTGCTGGCGCAGCACCTCGGCCACCGTCGCCGCCTCGGGTGGGATCACCGTGTCGTACGCCGGATAGCTGTTCGCACCCTCGGGAATCGCCGCCATGTGCACCCGATGGTGATTGCGACCGGTGAGCAGCGCCGCCCGGGTCGGCGCACACAGTGCGGTCGTGTGAAACGTGTTGTAGCGAAGGCCGCGTTCGGCCACCGTGTCGACCCCCGGCGTCGGGATCGGCCCGCCGAAGGTTCCGATCGATCCGAACCCGACGTCGTCGAGCAGCACGACCAAGACGTTGGGGCCATCGGGCACCGTCGCGTCGAGCGGGGCCGGAGTCGAATCATCGACGAGCCGTTCGATCGTTCCCTCGAAGGGCCGCGTCGGCCGCGGCAGATCGGCTGCGTGCGGATCGGCTGCGTGCGGATCGGGGGCGTGCGGGTCATCCGTCGTGTTCACATCAGACCCCGAGCGTCGCGTGGTCAAAGCAACCGAGCACAGCGCGGATGCGAGCCTCGTCGCCGGTGAGGGCGACCGCCCCCGTTGCGACGGCGTCGGAGAACGTCTGCTTCCCTGAGATGATCTGGGCCCAAGTGGTCAGGCTCAGCGAAATCGCGAGCTCGGCGCCCGAGCCGTCGGTTGGGACGGCGACGCATCGACGCACGTGAAGGCCGGCGATCGTGCCGTCGTCGAACTCCCAACGGAGGTGATCGTTCAGTCCGCTCGCTCGGTCGGGGACCACGGTCACCCGCAGGCTGCGGACGAACACCTCCGGCGGGTTGGCGAGCACCTCGGCCCGGTTGAATCGATGGATGCGGAACCGTGCGAGGTCGAGCGAGCCTTCGAGTTCGAGGGCCCGGGTGATCAGCCAGTTTCGAGCGTTTGCCGACGTGGTCCGCTGGGCGATCGATCGGAGCACGCCAGCCAGCAGTGCTCGATCGTCGTCGGTGCCACCGTCGATGCGTCCGACGGCGTCGACCTCGGAGCGGACGAGCCACGAGGCGAGCTCGAGCGCCCAGCGGTAGTCGCCCTCGTCGGCAGCGGCCCGAGCTTGCGCTCGGACGACATCGGCGCCACCGAAGCCCTCGATCAGCCGACGAGCGCGCTCGAGAGGCGGGGTGGGGAACAGCAGCGCCTCGTGGCCATCAAACCAGCCTCTGAGGCCCGCGTGGATCTGACGAACGTGGTGCTCGGCCAACCCGTAGTGCTGTTCGGTGAGGTAGCGATCGGGACCGCCGGCCTCCGTCGGGTCGGGAAGCTGCACCTGCTCGGTGATCTCATCGACGGTGAGACCACGGTTGAGTCCCCGCACCGTCTGATCCCAAAGGAACTGAATCGAATCTCGCGATGCCTCGATGTCTTCGGCGATCCGGTCGGCTCCCGAGATCGGTGGGCCGTGGGTGGCCACGACGTGCTCGGCCCCGAGGCTGGCGAGATGATCGAGGCCCTCGAGGAGGATGCGAGGGTCTCGGTACTCCTCGCCGCGGATGGCGAAGACGTTGAACAGCGCGGGCCACAAGATGTTGTGCACGGCCACGCCGAGGTCGGGGAACCAGATCGTGACGCTGTCATCCGCGTCGGAGGGTGCCGGCGTGACCTCGACGGCCAGCCCCGCCAGTTCGAACGTCGCCGGGGTGTCGAAGGACGCGGCCTCGTCGAAGAGATGGGTGGGAGCGATGACCTCGCGGGTGTAGGGGGCGTGCTCGTCGAGCTTCCAGGCGACACCGAGGCCGAGGTTGACCGTTCCATCGGGCCCGTCCTCGGGCATGAGGATCGCCATCTGGTGAACGAGGCCTCGTTGTGCCGCGGCGCTCACTTCGCCACCGATGCGCTGCAGGTTGCCGACGATGCCGGCGTGACCCCAGATCGGAATCGACGCCGCCCGCTCGGCCCCGATGTCGTCGAGGATGGCGCGAGTCCCTCCGACGTAGTGGAAGTGCGTGTAGATCACGCCGACGACGGGGGCGTCGGTGTGCTCACGCACCGCACGAAGGGCCCACGCCATCTCCTGATTCGATTCGCCCGAGTCGATGCAGATCAAACCGTCGGGGCCCTCGACGAAGTTCTGGTTCGACAAGCCGTTGCCGACGACGGACCAGACCCCAGGCCGTGGCTGCCACACACGACGCTCGAGACGCTCGGTGTGATCGATCGTGCTCTGATGGGCGATCTGGCCGCGAGGTCCGACGACGACGTTGGTGTCGTCGAGGTCGAACGAGTCGGGAAACGGGTTGGGCTGTGCGGCTTGGTTCGATGTGTGTTCGGTGGCGGTCACGCCGCCATCTTGGCTCCACGGGCGACGGTTTCGCCTCCCCGCCGCATCCAGATCTCTTTCGAGAGCCACAGCGCGATCAACACCAGCACCACCATCGCTGCCGCCGCCGTGCTGTACGCGGCCGCCCGACCGAAGGTCTCGTAGACGACACCGATCACGGCCGAGGAGATCGCCGCCATCAAGGCCTGAGCCGCGCCGACGAGGCCCTGCGCCCCGGCCTGACGATCCTCCGGCGTCGTGACGCCGACCGCCACGCCGGACGAGGCGATGGTCATCCCATCGACGAGCGCGTGACCCATCGCGAACCCGAAGATCCAGCCCCCGCTCGGCAAGAAGCCGTACAGGGCCATGAACCCGGCAGCGGCGAGCAGGCCGGCCGCTCCGATCCGGAAGGGGCCGATGCGTTGGGCCAGGTTGCCGCCGATCGGGCCGAGAACCACGAGCGGGATCGCGAACAGCGTGATGCCGAGATTCGCCATCCAATCGGCCGTCCCCAAATCCTCGTGCACGACGTCCCAGAGCACGTCGAATGCTCCGATCATCAAGAACGCGGTGCCGCCGAGGATCACCGCACCGGCGACCGGCTTTGAGCGGAGCAGATCGACAGCGAGCGGCTTCGGGCGATCGCCATCGACATCGGCCGCGCTCTCTTCGACCTTCGCTCGCAGCGCGAACGGCACGATCAGAGCACTCGCCGCTGCCACCACGACGAAGGGGGCGGGAAGGCCGAGCGGTCCGACGAGAACAGC
>CALLIQ010000407.1 GCA_938008925.1 uncultured Acidimicrobiales bacterium | reverse complement strand
CCGACCTCTTCATCGAGATGGGCGAGACCATGATGGGCGACGGCAAAACGTCGGTGCTCGACAAGGCTGCCCTGTGCTTCGGCCAGATGGATGAGCCGCCCGGTGTGCGTCTTCGTGTGGCGCTGTCCGCTCTCACCATGGCGGAGTACTTCCGTGATGAGCAGGGCCAGGACGTGCTGTTGTTCGTCGACAACATCTTCCGCTTCGTGCAGGCCGGTTCCGAGGTGTCCACCCTCCTCGGTCGTATGCCGTCCGCCGTGGGTTACCAGCCCACCCTCGCCGACGAGATGGGCGTCCTCCAGGAGCGCATCACCTCGACCGGCGGTCACTCGATCACGTCGCTCCAGGCCGTGTACGTCCCCGCTGACGACTACACCGACCCGGCGCCGTTCACGACCTTCACCCACTTGGACGCCACCACCGAGCTGAGCCGTGACATTGCCGCTCTCGGCATCTACCCGGCCGTGGATCCGCTGTCCTCGACCTCCACGATCCTCGCTCCCGAGGTCGTCGGAAGCCGTCACTACAACGTCGCTCGCCAGGTGCAGGAGATCCTCCAGCGCTACAAGGAGCTGCAGGACATCATCGCCATTCTCGGTCTCGACGAGCTGTCCGAAGAGGACCGCATCACCGTCGACCGTGCCCGCAAGGTGCAGCGCTTCTTGTCGCAGCCCATGTTCGTTGCGAAGGTCTTCACCGGCCTCGACGGCAACTTCACCCCGGTCGAAGAGACCGTCGACAGCTTCGAAGCGCTCGTCAACGGCGACCTCGACGACCTGCCCGAGCAGGCGTTCCTCAACGTCGGCGGCGCTGACTCTGCCCGTGAAAAGGCCGAGCAGCTCCAGGCCGACGCCAGCTGATCGACAGAGCGGAACCATGAGCTTCACGATCGAGTTCGTCTCACCCGAGGCCGTCCTCTACTCCGGGGAGGGCACCCAAGTCATCGCCCGGACCCGCGGTGGCGGAGAGATCGCGTTCTTGGCCGGCCACGAGCCCTTCATCGGCTCGCTTCAGCCGTCTGAGGTTCGCGTCACCGAAGAGGGCGGCACTGTCCGTTCCTTCGCCGTGCGGAGCGGGTTCGTGTCGGTCACCGGTTCGGCGGTCACCGTGCTGTCCGACCAGGCGGTGCCATCCGAAGAGATCGATGCCGCTCAGGCACAGGCCGACCTGGCTGCGGCTGAGGACGACCTGCGCAACAACGAGCACGATCCCTATGCGCTGCAAGATCAGCGTTGGGCTCAGGTTCGGGTCGACCTCTCCTCAGCAGCCGCCTGATCCATACTGACCCCATCGGGGTCACGTCTCACAGCGGCAACGCAGTTCATCGCAAGCACGCCGTTCGCACGACCGCACGGCGTCATCCAAGGGGCCAGGCCTCTCTCGCTCGTCGAGGGTGCCTGGCCGTTTGCGTTGTGTTCGCCTGCGCGCTGGTCGGGGCGGCGTGCTCCTCAGCCGATGCGGAACCGACGGCTCAGACGCTCGACCTCTCGACGTCCACGACCGCCGATCCGGGGGTCTCGACTCCAGCGACCGGTCCCGCGATCGGTGATCCCGTTGCGATCATGGCGTTCGGCGACTCGATCACTGAGGCACCCCAATACCGAGCGGCATTGGTCGACCGTTTGACCGTCGACGGCTGCGCGTTCGACATGGTCGGGTCCCGCAATCGATTCGATGACGAGGTCGCCGATGCGGATCACGAGGGCTATGCCCGCTGGTCGGCGCTCGAACTCTCGGACATCGCGCGAGATCGGGCAAGCGACGCATCGCCGGACATTGCAATCGTCCACGCGGGCACCAACGACTTGGCTGGCGGCGTTGAGCCGGCGATCGCGCTCGAGCGCCTGGAGCGGATCGTCGAGGAGTTGCGGTCCGGTGCCCCCGGCATCTCGGTGATCGTGGCCCAGATCATTCCGTACGCCGCCGATCAGGGTGAGGTCGCCATCTTCAACGGGTTGGTGGCCGACTTCGTGGAGCGAACCGATGCTTCGGCCCAGCGAGTCGTGGTGGCCGACGTCTTCACCGGATTCGTGGTCGACGAGCACACGCGAGACGGCATTCACCCGAACGACGAGGGCGGCGACCGCTTGGCGGCCGTCTTCGACGACGCCCTTCGGTCGCTCGGAGTCCCCTGTCGCAGCTGAGCGCCGGAGAGGCCGGGTCTGAATTTCTCATTCGACCGGCCGATTGGACTCGGTCGGCTTGCTCGCACTGCCGAACACCCGCACAACCTCATCCGCACAACCTCACCCGCACAACACTGCGCGGCGCACTCACTAAGTTGGTACTCCATGAGCGTTGATCTCGTCCGGCCCGACCGCAACCTGGCTCTCGAGCTGGTCCGCACGACCGAAGCGGCAGCGCTTGCCGCGTCTCGCCACATGGGTCTCGGTGACAAGATCGCAGCCGACCAGGCCGCCGTGGATGCCATGCGCGCCGTGCTCGACGGGGTCGAGATGGATGGCATCGTCGTGATCGGTGAGGGCGAGAAGGATGAAGCCCCCATGCTCTACAACGGCGAGGCCATCGGCAACGGCGAGCCGCCGATGACCGACATCGCCGTCGATCCGATCGACGGGACCACCCTGACGGCGAAGGGGCAAGCCGGAGCCATCGCCGTGATCGCGGTGGCCGAGCGGGGCACGATGTTCAACCCGGGCCCGTGCGTCTACATGGAGAAGATCGCCGTCGGCCCGACCGGCGCTGGGATCGTCGACATCCGGCTGCCGATCGATCGCAACCTGACCGCGCTTGCCAAGGCCAAGCGGGTCCCCGTCGAAGACCTGACCGCCATCGTCCTCGACCGACCACGCCACGAAGACCTCATCAGCCAGATCCGAGCGACGGGCGCACGCATCCGTCTCATCTCCGATGGCGACGTCGCCGGCGCGATCGCGTGTGCGATTCCGAACTCGGGTGTCGACATCCTCTTCGGCATCGGGGGAACGCCCGAGGGTGTCATCACCGCAGCGGCGCTGAAGTCGATGGGCGGTGACTTCCAAGGTCGCCTCGCTCCGCGAAACGACGAAGAGCGCGACGCCGCGATCGCCGAGGGCTACGACCTCGACCAGATCCTCGGTCTCGACGACATGATCCGGACCGACAACTGCTTCTTCGCCGCAACGGGCATCACCACCGGCGACCTGCTCCGCGGCGT
>CALLIQ010000406.1 GCA_938008925.1 uncultured Acidimicrobiales bacterium | reverse complement strand
TGCCCGAGGCCGAACGACAGTCCAACAACGATGACCCCGACGCGCCCGAGTGGACGATTCCCTCGAGCGCCCTGGCCGCCATCGCAGAGCGGGAAGGGTGGGTGATCGACCTCCGGCACGACACGGATGTGACGGTCACCTACGAGCCCGAAGTCGAGTTCGAAGCCGAAGCCGGAGCTGAGTCCGAGCCCGACACCGAGGTCGAGGTCGAGGTCGAAGCCGACACCGAGGCCGAAGCCCTGGTCGAAGCCGAAGCCGAGGCCGACTCCCTGGTCGAATCCGAAGCCGAGCTCGATGCCGATGGAGAGGCACAACTCGATGCCGATGAAGAGGCAGATGCTGAGTCTTCGACCGAGGTGACCCCGACCGAGCCGCTGTTCAGTCGACCGCCCGAACGGCCGGCACCAGTGTTGCCGGAGCCGGTCGTCGTCGAGCCCGGAACCGGCCTCGACGAGATGCTCGAACGACTGCTCACCATGAGCAGCGACCTCACCGACGCCGTCGTTGCCCGCGAGCGGGCGGAGCGCACGGTCGAGGCACAGGCCAACGAGCTCCTGCGCAACGAAGAGCGCATTCGTGCGAGCGAAGCCGCCGTCGAGTTCCAAGAGTCCGAGAACGTCCGGCTCGCCGCCGACCTCAATCAGGCGCTCGGCGATGTCCGAGTCGCCGAGGCCTTGGCCGACGAACGAGGCATCCGGATCGACGAGCTACGCGACGAGCTGGCGAACCAGCAAGAGCGCAGCGATGAAGAGCTTCGTCGCCATCGAGCGCAGAACGCTGAGCTTCGGCGTCGACTCGAGGCCTCGGCCCACGCCATGGGCTGGTGGTCGAAGCGCCGCATGCGCGATCGCCCGATCCACTAGCTCCCCGTTTCTCGCTACCAGTACTCCTCGACGTGCAGGGTGCCGGGCTGTTCGCGGTGATCGCGGACGAATCCCATCTCGCTGAGCAGTTCGACGGCGCCCGTGGTCTCGGGGAAGACCATGTCGCCCGCCTCGTTCTTCTCGGGCAGGCCGATCATCGATGGATTGCCGCACAGGAAGACGTGCGTCGACTCAGGGGCCAGCGGCCGTCCGACCGCCTCGGCGAGGGTGCCGTCGGTGATCACGTCCTGGATGTAGCGCTTCGGCACGTCTGACTCCCGCGTCGGCAGCGGGATGTAGGTGTAGTTCGGGAACCGCTCCTGGAGTTGCTCGTGCTTCTCCATGTAACCGAGGTCGGCCCATTGGCGCACCGACACGGCCGACACGATCGGGCCCGTGTGACCACGGCTGAGGAGCTCGACGACCATGCCGTTGTGCGGGGCTTCGCCGGTCCCGGTCGACAGCAACACCACCGCGCCCTGCGGGTCGCGCACCGACGCCAGCGTGTAGCGACCAGCGACCTTCGGGCCCAGATAGATGCGGTCGCCCGGACGCTTGAGTGCGAGGCGCGGCGTGAGGCCGGGGACGTTGTCGGGCGTCGGTTTGACCAACACGATGTAGAACTCGAGCTCGTCACCCTCGTTGTCGAGGGCGAGGTACCCGTCCTCGTCGAAGACCCGACTCGAGATCGAATACGAACGTCGAATGAGTTTCTCCCAGCGCGCTTCGGCTTCGGGATCGGCGGCGTCGTCGATCCGAGGCTCCCAGTAGCCGAGCCCGAGCGATGCGTACTGGCCGGGAAGGTGAGCGGAGCCGGGGCGATCGGGCCGCACCCGGAGCACCCACAGGTCGGAGTGAGTCGGCTCGAACTTGGTGATGGTGGCGTTGTAGTGCTCGGTACGCAGCTCGTCGATGGCGCCGGTGTGGCGGCTCAGCCGCTCGGCGGTCGGCGTGGCCATGAGGTCGCCGAGCTCGGGGAAGCACGCCTCCGCCAGCGCGGAGCCGACCGTCCAGCCGGGACGGGTCGTTCCGGACTCACTGCCCGGCGCTCCAGAACCGGCTTCGTCAGCTGGGCCGCCGACGAACCAGACGGCGCCGCTGGCCATCGCATCGGCCGACACGCCGAAGGCCGCGGGGTCGGCGGTGGTACGAGGGCCCGCATAGATCACTCGATCGAACTGCAGATCGGGCGTGCGACGGTCGCCGAAGAAGGCCATGGGGAGCCCGGCGACCGCGCCGATGCGCTCGGGAACAGAGCGGTACAGGATCGTGGCTCGACGCTCGCGCTCGAGCCGGCGAAGCATGTGGTCGCCTGCCGGCGACAAGCGGGCGGGGTCCATGCCACCGGCGGCGAGGACGACTCGACCGCCTTCTTCCACCGCATGGACCGTCAGCTCGACGGCGTGATCGGTGTGGCCGACGATGAGGACGTCGGCGTCTCGCACCGCTTCGGGCACGGTGTCGACGGTGACGGCCTCGGCGATCTCAGGTGCGGCCGGTGGCTCCCAAGACGGCGAGGGCGCACGCTCCGCGATCAAACAGGCTCGGGTCCGGTAGCTCAGACGGTTGGTCGACACGACGAGGTCGCCATCGACCCGCTCGACCGACTCGACCGTTTCGCCGTAACCGACGTCGAGCTGGTTCTCCGACACGAGGTCCGGAAACGCAACGCTCGAACCCCGGTCGACGATGCGCACGAGGCCGAGCCCCGAGCGCAGCGACGAGATGGCCACCGACAGTCCAGCGGCGCCACCGCCGACGACCACGAGGTCATAGACCGGGCGGAAATCGGCCGACGACGTCGATTCGTCGCTGGATGCGGTTTGGTCCTGGGATTCGGTCACGAGTGAAGTCAACTCCTGTTCAGGGACTTGCATTTCATCACACGGCCCCACAAGCTGCCGCAATGTCCGAGGCTGCAGAGATTCTTCCGTTCACGGTTCCGGTGGACGGTGACGCCATCGCCGATCTCAAGCGAAGGTTGACCGAGACGCGGTGGCCAGAAGCCGAGGTGGTCGACGATTGGTCGCAGGGCACGCCGATCGCCTGGCTGCGCGAGGTCTGCGACTACTGGGCCAACGAGTACGACTGGCCGGCCCGAGCGGCTGCCCTCGACCGCTTCGATCACTTCACGACCGAGATCGACGGGCTCGACATTCACTTCATCCATCAGCGGTCGCCTCACGCCGACGCAACGCCGCTGCTGATCACCCACGGGTGGCCGGGTTCGGTGATCGAGTTCCACAAGGTGATCGAACCGCTCACGAACCCCACCGCTCACGGCGGCGACGAGTCGGACGCATTCCACGTCGTGTGCCCATCGCTCCCCGGATTCGGCTTCTCCGGCAAGCCGGAGAGCACGGGTTGGGGCGTCGAGCGGATCGGCGAGGCGTGGGCGGTGCTGATGGCACGTCTCGGCTACGACTCCTACCTCGCCCAGGGCGGCGACTGGGGCTCGGCGATCACTCACTCGATCGGCGCAACCGACGCCGAACACTGCGCCGCGATTCACCTCACACTGGCGATGGCCGCTCGGCCCGGCGACCTCAGCGACCCAACGCCCGAAGATCTGCACGCCCTCGAACGCGCCGGTCACTACGCCCAATGGGACTCGGGCTACTCACAACAGCAGTCGACGCGTCCGCAGTC
>CALLIQ010000405.1 GCA_938008925.1 uncultured Acidimicrobiales bacterium | reverse complement strand
GTCTCTCTTCGTCTGCTCCACGGGACGGGGGCGAGTGTAGGCGCGGCGTCGGCCATGCGCTCGCCTCTGTTTCGGGCCAAGCTCTGATCCGCACCGCATCTGCATCGCGTCCGCATCCCTTCACGAAGACGAGACGTGACGCCAAGGCACGAAGAGTGTCAGCCGGGGTCGAGTTGGAAGCGGAGGACTTCCTCGGCGCCGACCAGCGCGTGGTCGAGCAGCTCGAGACGATCGTCGGGACTCTCGGCCGCGAGCATCTCGTACTGATCGACTTCGGAGATCGGCGACAGCGCGGCGATCTGCATGCTGGCGAGCGACGGATCGTCAGCGAGTGGCGGCGGGTCGCCCAGCGAGGCGCCCAGCTTCGACGCCAGCTCCCAGCACCGCATGAATCGTTCGTGAACGCCGCTGTAGCGGTCGTATGTGCCCGATGTCGCAGGGCCGTCCTGGAAGCGCTCGACGAGTGCGACGGGATACGGGTCGTCCGGCAGCCACGCCGCGATTCGAATCCGGTCGGTACCGACACTCACCATCGCCCAACGGCCGTCGTCGAAGCGCTCGTGTTCGACCACCCGTGCGACCGTGCCGATCATCGAGCGAGCATCACCGCCGCCGACCTCGCTCCCCCGCTCGATCAGCGCAACACCGAATTCGCCATTCGAGAAGTCCGACGTGACGTCGGCGGCGAGCGCTCGGTATCGCTCCTCGAACACGTGCAACGGCAGCACCATCGAAGGGAACAAGACCGAGCCGAGCGGGAACATCGGCAGCACCTCGGTCGAGTCCGGTGCCGTGCTGGATCCGTCGGAATCACCGGCGTCGTGTGAGGTCATGAAGAGATCATGGACCGTCTGGGACCACCGGCGACGGGTCGAGATCGTCGATGGTCGGCCCCTCCGGATAGGTGGCGAGCTCTTCGACGAACGGTTCTTGATACGAACGCAGCTCTTCGTTGATGCCGGCCAGTTCGCCGTTCGCGATGTAGGTGAACGTGACGAAGAAGCCGTCTTCGCTCGGCGAGTACACGTAGCCGGACAGCGCCGTCACGCCGTTGAGCGTGCCGGTCTTGGCGAAGACCTGGCCGTCGGCGATGGTGCCGTCGTGGCGGCGGAACAAGCTTCCCCGCTCGCCACCGATGCTGAGCGTCTGAGCGAAGTCGGACTCGGGGCCTGCGACGTCGAGCAGATCGCTGAGCAGTCGGCACGTGACCCGATCGGTCTCGGCCAGACCCGAACCGTCGTCGAGCACGGCGCCGGTCGTGTCGATGCCCTGGCGGGTCAAGATGTCGAGCATGGCGTCGGCGCCGGCCCTGGTCGACCCGACGCCGGAGGTGGCCAGCCCGATGTGTTTCACCAGGATCTCGGCGCCGTAGTTGTTGCTGTAGGAGTTCACGTGGGTGATCACCTCGAGCATTGCGGGCGAGACCACCTCGGCAACGAGCGTTGCGGTGACCGGGGCGACGCCAGAGCCGACGCCACCGACGGACACGCCGCGTTCGGTGAGCAGCGACGCGAGAACGGCGGCCGCGTTCGTCGGCGGGTCATCGGCGATGGAGCGACTGCTCGAGCTCGTGAAGACCTCCGGCCACGCGGTGTGGCTCTCGTTGACCGTGAGGGCCGAGAGCGGCCCCGACTGTCGCTGATCGATGAGACGCTGCGCCCAGGGGCCGACACGGATGTCGTCGAACAGCGACTCGTCACCGAGCAGCGAGCCGTTGATCTGCGTGATCCCCGCGTCGACGATCGCGTCGGCGAGATCCTCCAGGCGGGTGTGGAAGCGCCCCGACCGCTCTTCGAACTGGTTGCGCCACGCGTCGGTCGAGAGGAAGGGATCGCCGCCGCCGACGAAGTACAGGTCGCCGTCGAGAACGCCGTCGGTGATGATTCCGTCGGCGCGAACCGTCGTGGTGAAGCGATGATCGGGGCCGAACTGGATGAGTGCCGCGTAGGTCGACAGCAGCTTCTGATTGGAGGCCGGGACGAGTGGCACCTGCGCTGCCACCTCGCCGATGACCCGGTCGTCGGCCTCGACCGTGACGCACGCAGCGAAACCGGACGAGCCATCGACGATCGTGTCGATGCTCGGTGCCAAGTTGGCGTCGATGACCGGGGCCCGGAGGGTCTCGGGCACGCGGCGAGCCGAGATCAACGGCGTCGAAATGTCGGCTTCGTAGTCGATCGGCGTGATGGCGGCGTCGTCGGTGTCGCTCAAGCGCGCCGTCTGCCATGCCGCGATCGCGATCACGACGAGGATGACGAGAGGCAGCCATCGGCGGAGGAACTTCGTGGTGCCCATGAGGGCCGTGAGGTTAGTCGAGGCGGTCGAGGTAGCGGCGGTACCGCCACATCGCTTCGAGGGCGGCGACCGCCCGGTTCGATGATCCGTAGCAGAGTCGCCCGGTGGCGCGAACGGCCGCCGGGCCCGGGTTGTCCGGATCGGCGGTCGCGAGCTCGGTGGCGGTCATGATCGGCTTGCCGGTGGCGGCCGAGATCTCTGCCGCGGCGGTGGCGAAGCGCTCGTCTTGGCGCTCGTGGTATTGCACGATGCGCTCGAGGCCGTGATCGGGATAGAAGCGACCCTCGCGCAGCATTCGAGCCTGGTTCGATTGAATGCCGAGCCCGAGGTAGACGACGGCGTCGACCTCCTCATGGGAGGCGATCAGCTCGAGGACTTCGGGGATCGTGTCTCGGGTCTCGCCGCCAGCCAGGTCGACGGGATTGTTCTTGCTCCACCGTGGCGGCAGCTTCTCGTCGACGGCTGCCTGGAGGTCGGCCGGCAGGCTCATCAGCTCGAGCTCGCTCGAGTGGATGGCATCGGCGGTCACCACGCCCCAACCACCCGCGGTGGTCATCACGATCACCTTGTTGCCGGTCGGCAGCGGCTGGGTGGCGAACGAAGCGGCGAACTCGAACCCGGCTTCGACGGTGGGTGCGCGGACGACCCCGGCTTGGCGCATCGCACCATCGAAGACGCGGTCGTCGGACGCGAGGCTGCCGGTGTGGCTGGCCGCCGCCCGGGCCCCGCCAGCGGTCGCGCCACCCTTGACCACGACCATGGGCTTGCGCGGCGTGATCTCACGCATGCGGTCGAAGAAGTTGCGTCCGTCCTGGATGCCCTCGACATAGGCCAGCCCGACGGCGGTCTCGTCGTCACCCGAGTAGTACTCCAGGTAGTCGGGCACGGTCACCGCAGCTGCGTTGCCTGCGCTGACGGCCCGGCTGATCCCAACGCCGGTCTGACGCGACCAGTTGAGGAACGACGAGACGAAGTTGCCCGACTGGCTGGCGACGCCGATGCGGCCCGCAGGTGGATACGGCGCAACGATCTGGGCGCACAGGTTCGCCGGTGTTGACACCACACCCTGGCCGTTGGGCCCGGCCAGCAGGATCCCGAGCTCGTCCGCGAGCGCGATCAGTTCTTCCTGCGCGCGGATTCCCTCCTCCCCCGCTTCGCCGTAGCCGGCGGAGGTGAGGAACGCGGCCTTGATCCCCTTGCGGCCGCAGGCGCGGAGCAAGTCGAGATTGGCCGAGGCCGGCGTGCAGACGAAGACGAGATCGATCTCGCCCTCTGGCAGATCGTCGATGGAGGTGGCGCACTGGATGCCCAGCACCTCGGAGCCGTCGCGGTTGGTGGCGAAGACCTTGCCCTCGTAGCCGGAGGCCAGCACGTTGTGGAGGCTGACGAACCCGAACTTGCCGGGATGGGTCGAGGCTCCGGCGACGACGACGCCTCGCGGATTGAACAGTGCCTCGAAGAGCTCGGGGTGATCGGCGGGTGAGGTTGGCATCAGGCTGACGCTCCTTCGCTTGCGGCGACTTCGACGAGGGCATCGACGGCGACGGGCTTGCCATCGACGACGAGGACCGGGTTCAGATCGATCGATTGGATCGTCGCGTCTGCCTCCGCCGCCTTCGACAGCGCGACGAGCAGGGTCGTCATTGCGGTGCGATCGACGGCTGGTTCACCTCGGAACTCTCCGAGGAGATCGCTCATCGCGAGCTCGTCGAGCATCTCGCTGGCATCGTTCTCCGTGAGCGGCGACAGGCGAATCGACACGTCGGCGATCGCCTCGGCCAAGATGCCGCCGATGCCGACGAGCACGGTCGGCCCGAACTGCGGGTCGGTCGACATGCCGCAGATGAACTCTCGATTCGACTTCACCATCGGAGCGACGAGAACCGACACGTCGCCGTCGTCGGGGGTGGCGGCGGCGAGCAGCTCGGTTGCGGCGGTTCGGACGGCGTCTGCGTCGGCCAGGTTGAGACGGACCAATCCACGCTCGGTCTTGTGGGCGATGGCGTCGCCACTGAGCTTCGCAACAACCGGGTAGCCGACCGCGTCGGCGGCTTCCACCGCAGCGTCGGCGTCGGCGACGACTCGTTCGGGCAGAAACGGAACACCGAACGGCGCGAGGAGCGCCTTCGATGCCTCTTCGGAGAGCGTGCTCGTCATCCGGCGAACCATAGGACCTGCAAACCCGAGGATTGAACTCTTCGGATCAAGCGTTCGATCGGCCGTCGAAACCCGCGTCGATTCAGGCCGGAGCTGCCGGCGATTCCGGCATCAGCGCCGATCGCATGAACGCCTTCATGTGTTCGAACCGAGCGTCGAGCGACTCGACGCTGAAGGGATCGCGATCGAGGAGCCCGTTCAACATCACGTCGTCGGAGAAATAGGTGAGCAGCGCGCCGTAGCCCGTGATGACCAGCTGCTCCGGGTCGTGGCGCTTGAAGGTGCCAGACGCCATCTCGCGTTCGAAGAACGCAACCGATCGCAAGAAGAAGGGCCGGAGAGCCGAGCCGAGGTTGAAACCGAGGTGCTCGCGATCGGTGAGGGCCTCTCGCCGCACGATGCGAACCACCTCCGGATTGAGCCGGAAGAAGTCGAACGAGACTTCGAGCACTTTGTCGACGAGTTCCCACCCGTCCAGTGGCTCGGCCCTCGCCTCTTCGATCCGCAGCCCCCAGTCGGCGAGTGCGACGTCGAGCACCTGTCGGTAGATCGCTTCCTTCGAGGGGAAGTAGTGCAACAGGCTCGGCCGTCGAATGCCGACGCCGGCGGCGATGTCGTTGAGCGACGTTCCCTCGAATCCCTGATTGGCAAAGCAGCTCTGCGCTTCGCTCAAGATCAGGTCTCTCGTGCTCACCTCCGACACGCCCCGACACTACCTGCGGAGATAGCGTCCGATGTCATGCAGATCATCGCTGCCCTCTTCATGGACGACATCGAGCTCCGATCCGTTCCCGGCCCCTCGACCCGCATCGATCTCGGAGGCATCCAGTTCTCGGCCCCCGCTCCCGGCCCGTTGCCGGTCACGGTGGCGCCGCACCTCGTGGTGCTCGTGTGGAACCCGCCGGACGGCAAGCAGTTCGGTGCGCTGACCGTCGTGTTCCATCCGATGGGCGTCGATCCGGCCCAGGCCGAAGCCGACGGCATCGAGCCACTCGCTCGCAACGTGCAGCCGCTCGACATCGAGCCGTCGAAGTTCAACTACCGGCTCGTCAGGGCAGAGATTCCCTTCGACGAGATCGGCACCGTGGTCGCTCACTGCAGCATCGACGGTGGCGACTGGAGCGTCGTGCCCTACACGCTGTTGCCGCCGGTCGAATGATCGATTCTGCGCGGGGTTCCTTCGGCGCGGGGTTGTCGACGCATCCCGAGCCAGCGGTCGCTGCCGGGGAAGCCATCGGCACCGTGGTCGAACGCGTCGGCGCCGCGCCCGATCTCGCGGTCGTGTTCGTCTCGGGGACGATGATCGAGCAACTCGACGATCTGCTCGATGCGGTACGGACCTTGTTGGCTCCTGTCACTCTGTTGGCGACCACGGCGGTTGGCATTCTCGGTGGTTCCGAGGAGGTCGAGAGTGGCCACGGCGTCGTCGTGTGGGCTGGCTCGCTCGCCGAACCATTCGATGCCGCCGCGATCAGGCCCGTTCGGTTGACCGCGGTCGACACCGGTTCGGGGCCGGCCGTGATCGGCATGCCGTCGTTGACCGACGACGACGCACTGATCCTCCTCGCCGACCCGTTCTCGTTTCCCGCCGATCGATTCGTCGACGATCTCGCGATCGCGGCGCCGGCTGTGCCGATCGTCGGAGGGTTCGCGTCCGCCGGGCCGACCCCGGGGAGCAACCGACTCGTGCTCGACGACGCAGTTCATGACGACGGAGCGGTCGGAGTCATCGTCCCGGCCGCAGCGCTCGAGCTCACGGTGAGTCAGGGGTGCCGGCCGATCGGCGAACCGTGGGTCATCACCGCAGGTGCCGCGAACATGGTGCACGAGCTCGGTGGCAAGCCGGCGATGACGAGACTCGAAGAGATGGTCGATGCGCTGTCGCCGGAGGACCGTGCTCTCGCCGCTCGTGGCCTCCACGCCGGTTTCGTGGTCGATGAGCAACAGGAGCGGTTTCTCGCTGGTGACTTCCTGATCCGAGCGGTGCTCGGGGCCGACCGATCGAGCGGTGCGATCGCCGTCGGGACCCCCGTCGAAGTCGGCCAAGTCATGCAGTTCCAGGTGCGCGATGCCAGTTCGGCGTCGGACGAACTCACCCGTCTGCTTCCCGGCGAGGCGGCGGCCGGTGCGCTCGTGTTCACCTGCAATGGTCGGGGAACCCACCTGTTCCCCGACCCTCACCACGATGCCTCGCTGATCGACGAGGTCGTCGACGGCGGTGTCGCCGGGATGTTCTGCGCCGGCGAGCTCGGCCCGGTCGGACCGGTCAACGCATTGCACGGGTTCACCGCCACCGTGGTGTGGTTCCGCACCTCGCTCGCCTGATCGGGCCCGTCAGACCCGCGCGCCCTACTCACAATGAGTGTCGATTGGCCTGCGGCGCCCGTTCCCAGGCGATACCGTGCCGCCCGGCAGAGTGACCGCAGAGCCCGTGTTTGGCGGGCTCCCCGGAGTGGGAATCAACAACGTGACACGAACGACAGACGCCGACCTCGACAAGCGCGGGATCGATGTGATTCGCGCCCTCGGAATGGATGGCCCGCACGCCGCCAACTCCGGGCACCAAGGAACGGCGATGGCGCTCGCCCCGCTCGCCCACGTGCTCTACACGCGGGTGATGAACTACGACGCGAACGATCCCGAGTGGGCCGATCGCGACCGCCTCATCCTGAGCGCCGGCCACGCTTCGATTCTGCTGTACTCGATGCTGTACCTCACCGGCCACGGGCTCGAGCTCGACGATCTGAAGAGCTTCCGCCAGTGGGAGTCGGCGACCCCGGGCCACCCCGAGGCCGGGCACACCGCCGGCGTCGAAGTCACCACCGGTCCGCTCGGCCAAGGTCTCGGCAACGGCGTCGGGATGGCGATCGCAGAGCGCAACCTGCGCTCCCGCTTCGGTGATGAGATCTGCGATCACTACGTCTACGTGATCGCTGGCGATGGTTGCTTCCAGGAAGGCCTGAGCCACGAGGCTGCGTCCCTCGCCGGCCACTTGGGCCTCGGTCGCCTCGTCGTGATCTACGACGACAACCACATCACCATCGACGGCGAGACCGACCTCTCCTACTCCGATGACGTCCCGGCTCGCTTCGCCGCCTACGGGTGGGATGTCAACGACCTCGGCGAGAAGTCCGAAGACCTCGACGCCATGGAGACAGCTCTCAACAAGGCGAAGGGTGTCACCGACAAGCCCTCGCTCATCGTCATCCGGAGCCACATCGGGTTCCCCTCGCCCGACCTCACCGACAGCCATGAAGCCCACGGGCTCGCGTTCGATGACGAAGCGATCGCCGCAACCAAGGCCGTGATGGGCCTCCCCGAGAACGAGTCGTTCTGGGTGCCTGACGCCGTGCTCTCGAACTACCGCGAGGCCGGGAGTCGAGGAAGCGAAGCGCGAACCGAATGGGAGGCGCGCGTTGCGGCTTCCGACAAGGCCGACGACTGGAACACGGTGTGGTCCGGCCAGACCCCGGCCGATTGGGACGCAGTGCTTCCGGCGTTCGAGCCCGGCGACGGCATCGCCACTCGCAAGGCGAGCCAGTCGGTCCTCACGGCTCTCGCCGCCGAGATGCCCGGGATCATGGGCGGCTCCGCCGATCTCACCGGCAACACGGGAACGAAGCTCGCCGACTTCGGCGTGAACACCCTCGACACGCCGGAGGGTCGCCAGATCTACTTCGGTGTGCGGGAGCACGCGATGGGAGCCGCCCTCGTCGGCATGGCGCTGCACGGCGGCACGGTTCCCCTCGGCGGCACGTTCCTCGTGTTCAGCGACTACATGCGTCCGGCGGTTCGCCTCGCGGCGTTGTCGAATGCCAAGGCGATCTTCGTGTGGTCGCACGACTCGGTCGGTGTCGGCGAAGACGGTCCGACCCATCAGCCTGTCGAGCACATCATGAGCCTGCGAGCCATCCCTGGCCTGCGCGTGATCCGGCCGGGTGACGCGACCGAGACCGCCGGCGCGTGGCGCTTGGCCCTCGAGTCCGAGGGGCCGACGGCTCTGATCCTCAGCCGGCAGGGCATGCCCGTGCTGGAGCTGACCTCCGTCGAGGGCGTGCAAAAGGGCGCATACATCGTCATCGACCCCGACAATCCAGACGTCGCACTCGTCGGCACCGGCAGCGAACTGTCGCTCTGTGTCGAGAGCGCAGCGATCCTCGCCGACAAGGGCATCTCGGCCCGCGTCGTGTCGATGCCGTGCTGGGAAGCGTTCGAAGACCTCACGATGGACGAGCAGGACGAGGTGCTCCCGCCGGAGCTGCCGACCGTGTCGGTCGAAGCGGGAATCACGATGGGTTGGGATCGCTACGCCGACCTGCCGATCGGCATCGACCGCTTCGGTGCGTCCGCACCCGGCTCGACCGTGCTCAAGAACCTCGGCATGAGCTCGTCGAACATCGTCGACGTCGTCGTCGATGTCCTCGACGCACTGGCCGAGAACCAGGACTGAAACTCGAACCACAGCCAACCCGCCGATCCGACGGATTGAACCGCGCCGCGGACGGGTTGAACTGTAAGACTCGCAACACCACACCCCGTATCACGAGGAGTTCCCCCGATGGGCCGACTGCACGACGTCTTTGAACAACAGGGTCAGAGCCCCTGGCTCGACAACCTGCGTCGAGGCTGGATGACCAACGGTGAGTTGCAGGCGTGGCTCGACAAGGGCGTGCGCGGGCTCACCTCGAACCCGTCGATCTTCGCCAAGGCCATGATCGACACCGACGACTACGACGCGGAACTGGAACAGCTCGTCACGTCGGGAACGTCGGTCGAGGACGCCTACTGGGAGCTCGTCGTCGGCGACATCCGTCAGGCGCTCGCCCTGCTCACCCCAGTGCACGAAGCGTCGGGTGGCGAAGACGGCTACGTATCGGTCGAGGTGTCCCCCACCCTGGCTCACGACGAGGCGGCCACCGTCGAAGCCGCTCGTGGGCTCGACGATCGCATCGAGGCCCCGAACCTCTACATCAAGGTGCCCGCCACCGCTGAAGGCGTTCCCGCGATCCAGACGCTCATCTCCGAAGCTCGTTCGATCAACGTCACGCTCATCTTCAGCCTGGAGCGCTACGCCGCAGTGATGGAGGCGTACATCGCTGGTCTCGAGGCCTGCGATCGCGACGATCTGTCGACCATCTCCTCGGTCGCATCGTTCTTCATCAGCCGAGTGGATGTCGAGGTCGATCGTCGGCTCGACGAGATCGGTACGCCCGAGGCGTTGGAACTTCGTGGCAAGGCCGCCGTCGCACAGGGCCAGCTCGCATACGCGGCCTTTACCGAGACGTTCAGTGGTCCTCGGTGGGAGGCACTCGCAGCCAAGGGCGCTCGCTATCAGCGTCCACTGTGGGCATCGACGTCGACGAAGAACCCCGAATACCCCGACACGCTCTACGTCGACACGCTCATCGGCCCGAACACGGTCAACACGCTTCCCGACGCCACCCTGCTCGCGTTCGATGATCACGGCACGGTCGCCCGAACGGTCGACGCCGACCTCGACGGCGCTCGCGACGTCGTCGCGAAGCTGAACGGACTCGGTATCGACCTCGAAGAGGTTGCCGAGCAGCTCGAGGCCGAGGGTGTCGCGAGTTTCGCGAAGGCGTTCGAAGACGTGCTCGAGACCCTCGGCGGACGAGCCGCAGAGTTCACTTCCTGAGAACGGCGGCGTCACCCGTGACGTCAACACCAGTCGTTCGCGAGCGGGCCGCCACCGATGTGGCGGCCTGTGTCGCGCTCATGGCCAAGACGCATCGGCTGAGCGGGTACCCGGCTCACTGGCCGCTCGACCCTGCCGGCTTCCTCGCCCCCGAGGCGGAGATCGCCGCGTGGGTCCTGGACGACGGGCGAGGCGGCGTGATCGGCCATGCGTCGTTGCACCGCGCAGAGGGCGACCCGGCCTTCGAGCCGGTTTCCGAGATGTCGGAGCGGTCGAGCGACGAATTCGCCGTCGTCGCTCGAGTATTGGTCGATCCCGATGCGCAGGGAGGCGGACTCGGCCGACGCCTGATGGAGGCGGCGACGGCACACGCCGAAGCCCTCGGCAAGCACGCACTTCTCGACGTGCTCGTCACCTCCGACGCGGCGATCGGGTTCTACGAGAACCTCGGATGGGTACGAATCGGCGAGGTCGCGATCCATCTCGATCGAGGCCTCGTTCTCGAGACATACGTCTACTCAGCTCCCGGGTGGCCCGAACGCTCCGGTTGACGCACGGCGTGCCGATGGAGCCGTTCGCTCGCAGCGCTGGCGATCTCGCTCACGTCCACTTCGTGGATGGCCGGAAGTCCTACGATGCGCCCTTCGGGAGGGTTCTGTGACCTACACGCTCGGTTTGGATCTCGGCACGACCGCATCGGCGGTTGCCATCAACAGTGGCGGCGACGTTTCGATGTTTTCCATCGGGCATCGCAACCTCGTCATCCCGTCGGTGGTCTACATGGGTGCCGACGGCACCGTCCTCGTCGGCGAGTCGGCCGAGCGTCGTGCCACCTCCGACCCCGCCGGCATCGCCCGCGAGTTCAAGCGCCGTTTCGGCGACCCTCAGCCACTGATTCTGAGCGGCTCGCCCGTCGCAGCCAACGACCTCACGCTCGAACTGGCGAAAGACCTCGTCGGCCGCGCCACCGAGCAGCGCGGCGAAGCGCCCGAGCAGATCGTGGTCTGTCATCCGGCGAACTGGGGGGACTACAAGGTCTCACTCCTTGCTGACACGCTCGCCAATTCATCGCTCCCTCCGAGCAGCCTCATCACCGAGCCTGCTGCAGCAGCGATTCACGACGCGACCCAGGAGAAGCTGCCGGCGGGATCCGTCGTGGCGGTGTACGACCTCGGCGGCGGCACGTTCGACGTCGCACTCCTTCGCAAGCTCGACGATGGCTGGGAGCCGATCGGCAAGCCGGGCGGGATCGAGCGACTCGGCGGGATCGATTTCGACACGGCGGTCCTCCATCACGTCGTCGCTGCCCTGAAGATCGACCTCACCAGCTTCGAGTCGGACGACCAGACCGCGCAGACGGCGATGTTCCGGCTCCGCGACGAGTGCCAGGCTGCCAAGCACGCCCTCTCAGAAGACACCGCGACCTCGATTCCGGTGCTGTTGCCGGGTGTGAACGAGACGGTCCGCCTCACCCGCAGCGAGTTCGAGGGGGTTATTGGCCCGGCGATTTCGCGAACGCTCGAAGTCTTCGATGCCACCGTTGCGTCGTCGCCGATCGAGATGGCCGAGATCGACCGCGTGCTGATGGTCGGCGGCTCGAGCCAGATTCCCGTTGTGCGCCAGCGGGTCATGAACCACACGCAACGCCCGGTTGCCGTCGACCGTCACCCCAAGCACGCCATCGCTCTCGGCGCTGCTGCGTCCATCGCCATGGACGCCTCGACGCCGGTCGCGGATGTCCCGCCAACACCGCCTCCCGCGAAGGCTCGCCCAGCGGCGACTCCCCCGCTCCCCGACGCCGGCCCGACGACCGCCGATGTCCCACCCGTGCCGCCATCACCGGGACCCCCACCGAGCCCAGCACCGGCCCAAGCGACGCCCGCTCCGACGCCACCGACTCCAACGCCGCCGACCCCCGACGTCGCGGCGGCGAGCGCGGACCCGGTCGCCGAGATGTACGAGCTGCCGTACATGTCCGAAGCACCTCTTCCGGATTTCTTGAACAAGCCGGGATCACCGGGGCAGCCTCCGGCTGCAGCAACGCCGCCATCGCCCGCACCGTCGCCTGTGCCGTCACATTCACCGACGCCGACCCCTGCGTCGAACCCCGCCACTCCGCCGCCAGCGCAATCTGGTGCCGAACCTCCGCCCCGACTCGTGCGCGCGGAGGCTGCACCGACGCAGATTCAACACGCTGCGCCCGCTGCGCATCCACCCGCCGTATCCGGGCAACAGCCCGCCGTCTCGAGCCAGGCCGAGGTGCGACGCGGCGGCGGAGCGGGATTCTGGATCGCCGTCGTGCTCATCGCCGCGCTGGCAGGCGGCGCGACCTACTGGTTCTTGCGTGACCGCCCGAGCGACAGCTCTTCGACGGCCACGACCAGCGTTGACCAGGCAGACGAAGCGGACGCCTCGGGTGCTGGGTCGGGCGACGACTCAGACGACGACTCAGACGACGATGCAGACGAGGGCGCAATCGCTGAGACAGACGACGACTCGGCCGACGGGGACGCCACCGGAGGCGAAGACGACACGACGCCCGTCTTCGAAACGTCGTGTGCAGCCGACCAACTGCCCGATCCCGACGTTCGCTACCGAGTGAGCGATGAGCCGAACGACGGGTTCTTGAACGGGCGTAACGTGCCGGGGCTCACCGCTGTCGACGGCGTCACTTCCACCCCTGTCGTGACCTTCGTCGAGCTCGTCGAGCTGGACCTGACTTACACCAACTGCGAAGTCGATGAGGACGGTCGAGTCTGGTGGGGCGTCAATTCGCCCGATGGCTTGGTCTGGGCCTCGACGAGGTTCATCGAACCGATCTCCTGAGCGACAGCTGGCTCGCCCGTTGCGATGGGTGAGTTGCAATTTGAAACCCACTTGACCTAGCTTGGGTTTCGTCATGGGGGACTTTCACAACGAGCTGTGGACCACAGCGCTCACGCATCGGGCAACCGCATGAACGAGTGCTCGATCGCTGCCACGGTCAGCATCGTCGGTGACCGCTGGACCGTCTTGATCTTGCGCGACGTCTTTCGAGGCGTCCGACGCTTCGGCGAGTTCCACGAGGGGCTCGGCATCGCGAAGAACCTGTTGTCCGACCGTCTCTCGAAGCTCGTGGACCACGGCGTGCTCGAGAAAGTCCCGTATCAGGAGCGCCCGGTTCGCTACGAGTACCGCCTCACCGCGAAGGGCGCCGATCTGTCGGCCTCGCTCATCGCTCTGATGGGTTGGGGCGATCGTTGGTACGCCGACGGCTCGCCGCCGACCGTCCTGATTCACGAAGCGTGTGGCACGCCACTCGTCCAACAGGTGGAGTGCCCGTCGTGCGACGCCGACGTCTCCCCCGGCCAGATTCGAAGCCGTCCCGGCTCAACCGATGACTCCACGGACTCATCGCAACCAGTCTCCGCCTCGGCGGACCGTTCACGTCCCGCGTCAGCGGGCGATGCGAAAGCGAGCACCTCCTCGTGAGTTCCGATCTCACCACTCTCTCCACCGCCGAATTGGCGTCCAGGGCAGCGGCCATCCGCGATGCGGCCCACGGCAACCGGGTCACCTATTCGCCAAAGGTGTTCATCCCCCTCACGATGCTGTGTCGTGACAAGTGCGGGTATTGCACCTTCGCTCAACCGCCAGCACGACTCGACAGCCCGTTTCTCTCGCCCGAAGAGGTGCTGAAGATCGCTCGGCAAGGCGCGCGGCAGGGCTGTCACGAGGCGCTGTTCACGCTCGGCGAGCGACCCGAGCTCCGTTACCCGCAGGCGCAGGAGTGGTTGAACGACCACGGGTACGAGTCGACCGTCGAGTACCTGGCGGCCATGTGCAAGCTCGTGCGCGACGAGACCGGGCTGCTCCCCCACGCCAACGCCGGTGCGCTCCACGCTGATGAGCTCGAGATGCTTCGAGCCGTTTCTCCAAGCCAGGGGATGATGGTCGAGACCCTTCGTGACGACCTCGACTGTCACCGCGGCGCGCCCGACAAGGAGCCCGCCCGGCGGCTCGCCACCCTCGAACACGCCGGCAACCTGTCGATTCCCTTCACCACCGGCATCCTGGTCGGGATCGGTGAGAACGAAGCCGATCGAGTCGAAGCGCTCGAGGCGATCGCCGACAGTCACCGACGTCACGGTCACATCCAAGAGGTCATCGTCCAGAACTTCTTGCCGAAGGACGGCACGGCGATGTGGAAACACGAGCCCTGCCCAGACGACGACTACCACCGCGCCATCGCGCTGGCCCGCTGCATTCTCCCGGCCGAGATCCACCTGCAGGCGCCGCCGAATCTGAGTGACGACTTCGGCACGCTGTTGGCGGTCGGCATCGACGACTGGGGTGGCGTGTCGCCCGTGACCGCCGACCACGTCAACCCGGAACGGCCGTGGCCCGCGCTCGATCGCCTCGCCGAGGTCACCGAGGGGCTGGGCTTCACGCTCGCACCTCGACTCACGATCTATCCCGAGTTCGCCCAGGACCCGGCCCGCTGGTTGCACGCCGAGATGGTCTTCCCGGTGATGGACCGCTCCGACTCCGAGAGCCTTGGTCGCGATGACCCCGGCGCCGTCTTCCCCGAGAAGGCCGAGTTCGTGAAGCAGGGCGACGACGGCGCTGACGTCGTGCTCATCGGTGACCGGTCGACCCAGTGGTACTCGGGTGCTCCGGCCAAGCCGCGGGACCTGATCGGTGGCCCCCTCGCAACGAGCGGTCCGGTCTTCGACGTGGTCGAAGGCGTTCGGGCCGGTGAGGAAGCGGGCTTCGATGAGCTGCTGACGCTGTTCAAGGCCCGCGGACCCGAGGTGGCGCTGGTCGCCAAGGTCGCCGACGACCTCCGCAAGGAGATCGTCGGGGACGACGTGACCTACGTGATCAACCGCAACATCAATTACACGAACGTCTGCACCTTCAAGTGCAAGTTCTGCGGCTTCTCGAAGGGCCCGCTCAGCCTGAACCTACGAGGCAAGCCCTACCTGTTGACCCTGCAAGAGATGCAGGAACGGGTGGTCGAAGCCGAAGCGAAGGGTGCGACCGAAGTGTGTTTGCAGGGCGGCATCCACCCCGACTTCGACGGGGATTACTACATCGACGTGGCCCAGGCGGTGAAGGAAGCCAGCCCGAACATGCACGTGCACGGCTTCACCGCACTCGAGGTGACGGAAGGAGCGAAGCGACTCGACGAGCCGCTCGCCTCCTATCTCGAGCGGGCCATGGCCGCTGGGCTTCGCTCGCTCCCGGGCACGGCCGCTGAGATTCTCGACGACGGTGTTCGCGAGATCCTCTGTCCCGACAAGTTGTCGACCGACGAATGGCTGGAAGCGCATCGCATCGCCCACTCCGTCGGTCTCGCATCGAACGTCACGATGATGTTCGGTGCCGTCGAGCGACCCGAGCACTGGGTGAAGCACTTCCTCATCACCCGCGAGCTCCAGGCCGAGACCGGTGGCTTCACCGAGTTCGTCGGTTTGCCGTTCGTCCACATGGCCTCGCCGATCTATCTGCAGAAGAAGGCCCGCCGAGGCCCCACCTTCCGCGAGAACCTCTTGGTCCACGCGGTCGCTCGCATCGCCTATCGGGGCTACATCGACAACATTCAGTCCGGGTGGGTCAAGATCGGTCTCGATTCGGTTCGCCAGCTCCTCCAAGCGGGCTGCAACGATCTCGGTGGCACGCTCATGGACGAGAACATCTCTCGTGCCGCCGGCGCCAGTCACGGCCAAGAGCTCACCGCCGACGACTTCGAGAATCTCGTCACGCCGCTCGGACGTCGACTCGTGCAGCGAACGACCCTCTATGGGCGCCCCGGCTACCCTGCCGCTGATGATTCGACCGCCGGCGAACCCGTTCCTGTCTGACCCATCGGTGTGCCCGTGAGCGCCCCCAGAGCTCGTTCCGTCTTCGGCGATGGTGCGGTCGACTCCCTGATCACCCAGCTCCTGCATGCGGTCGGCGAAGACAACAACGACGACATGATTCGACGCCTGATCGTCACGGCGCTCGAGATGGACGCCGAGGACGTCGATCGGCTCGAACTCAAGATCGCGTCGCAGACCCTCGTCGAGATGCTGAACGCCTACAAGGTGTTCTCCGCCGATCCCGGTCGGGCGAAGGTCACCGTGTTCGGGTCGGCCCGCACCGATCCCGCCGACCCCGACTACGCGCTCGCTCGAGATTTCAGTGCGGCGATCGCCGAACGTGACTGGATGATCATCAGCGGAGCGGGACCCGGCATCATGACCGCCGCCATCGAGGGCGCTGGCGTGGAGAACAGCTACGGCGTGAGCATCGTCTTGCCCTTCGAGAGTCGCGCCGCAGACATCATCGATGGCGACCCGAAGCTCGCCGTCTTCCGCTACTTCTTCACCCGGAAGCTCTTCTTCATGAAGGAATCCGATGCCTACGCCCTTTTCCCGGGCGGTTTCGGAACCCTCGACGAGGCGTTCGAGATGCTCACGCTGATGCAGACGGGCAAGACCTACCCGGCACCGATCGTGTTGCTCGATGCCGAGGGGTCGAACTACTGGAACGGTTGGGAGCGGTTCGTCGAAGAATCACTCGCCGGCAACGGCATGGTCAGCCCGGCCGACACCAGCCTGTACCTGCACACCCACGACCCGGTCGAGGCCGTCGACTACGTGTGCCACTTCTACTCCTGCTTCCACTCGATGCGCTACGTCGGCAAGCGATTGATCCTGCGCACCCATCATCCGGTCTCCGACGACACGGTCGCGGCGCTCAACGCCGAGTTCGCTGACATCGTCGCCGCCGGATCGATCGAGGTGGTGCCGACCACCGAGGCGGAGGTGAACGACGACGACCACGTCCACCTGCCACGCCTGGGTCTCCAGTTCGACAACCGGTCGTTCGCTCGCCTTCACGAGATGATTCAGCGGCTGAACGATCTGCACGGCGCCGACGATGCCGCACCCTTGGCCCACGATCTCGTTCACGATCTGCAACCGATGCCCGAGGAGCCGGATTCGGGCGGGTCAACGAGCACACATCAAACGAATTGACCGGAATTTGGTGCCGGTTCGCAGAATCGGCGAACGGGCCCTAGACTAGAGGGTCACGTCGCCAACGGAAGCTGACCGAACCGCTTCCACCGGCACCAGGTTGTTTCGAGGAGTACCCGGTGAAAAAGGGTCGACACCGCCGTTACGAAGAAGCTCGTGAGCTGAAGAGGTCGTCGTTCGATGACCTCGACACGCTCATGGAGCGGATCGACGAAGACCCCTTCGCATTGCCGACCACCGATCAGGCTGCTTCAGCAACCGGTGATGACGACGATCGCTGGGATGACGAAGACGACGACGAGGACTGAACGTCTTCTGATCGGCCGCGCCTGATCACGGCGTGCTTGCAACGACATGTCTCCCGATCGCATCGGGACCACCGTGGGTCTCTGACCCGACGCGCCCATCGGAATCATTTGGGTCGCCGGACGTTATGGCAGGGCCGGCCCGAGTAGTTCGGCGCGAATGACCGCCTCGAACTCGGTCAGCTCCGTCGCCGATTCAACGAGGATCGCGGTGCGCTTGCCCGCTCGTGACCGCAGGCGCTCGAGAGCGACCGACCGTGGCTCACCCCGATAGTCGGGTACGTCGATCAACAGTGAGCCGACCCGGAGGCCTGACGGTCCTTCCGATCCGCGATTGCCGCTGTGGCGATACGCGATCCGACCGCACACGGCGATGCCGTCTCGGATCTCCAACGCTGGTCGGATTCCCGCAGCTGCGGCGTGGCCGAGAACAACGAGGACGAGCTCGTGCTGAAGGCTGGTTCGGCTGTCGACGAGGGGCAACAGCGTGCGCAGCGACAACGCCGTTTCGCTGAACGTCGAGCTGGTTCGCCGGGAAGCGGCATCAACGACGCTTTGTTCGTGGAATGCCGAGTGGGCGGCGAGGGCCTGCGTTCGTGCGTGTGCGCCACGAGCGTGGCGAAGCCGTTCGTCGTCGTAGGCCCAGGTCGGGATTGCTTCGAGGGCAGAGCCAGCGGCGTTGAGCACGCGAAGGCCCGCCGCGACCTCTGCCGCGAGTTCCAGTTGGCTGTGGGGGAAACCCGGCTGGTCGAGGATCCGGTGGCCGTTGTCCAACAGGCTGCCCGTGATCGGCGTCGTCAGCATCTCAGCCGCGCCGAGCTGGCGCAGCGCTCGTTGATCGAGTCCGAGCAGCGCATGCGCAGCATCGACGCGGTTGACCGGGGCCTGCACGCACGCCCAGAGATTGGCGGTCGGGTGCGCCTCGCTCGTCCCCTGGCCGGCTGTGCGGCCGTTCACATGTCCAGTCGGCTGTGTGACGCTGTGGTCAGCGTTCGCCGCCTCGACAACGGACATGGTGTTTGGCAAGTCGATCTGCGTCACGACTGAGGCAACGGCACGATTGGTCGAAGACTTGAGCCTTTCGGCCCATCAAACCAGGAACATTCACTCGGTCGGGTGATGGGTCAGCCTTTGACGAATCAGCGGGTCCTGAGAGAGACCGGCGTCGCCGTCGTCGGCTGTGCGACCCGCCAGTCGAGCTCGGCGGCGAGGCGATCGTAGATCTCCTCCCCCACCATCTCGATCAGC
This sequence comes from uncultured Acidimicrobiales bacterium, assembly GCA_938008925.1. Taxonomy (GTDB): domain Bacteria; phylum Actinomycetota; class Acidimicrobiia; order Acidimicrobiales; family SZUA-35; genus CALEWY01. The sequence continues at coordinate 5,812 of CALLIQ010000405.1, read as the reverse complement.
TCGTCGCGACAGCTCCGGTACACCGGGTCGCCGCCCCGATAGGTGGCGGCGTCTTCGATGCACCACCAGTGGAAGTCTTCACCGCCGGCACCCCAGTCGCGCCGGTCCCAGGCGCGGATGAAGACCGTGTCGTAGTCGTTGTCGTCGGTGTGGATGTCGAGTCGAATCGGCACCTGCCAACAAACGTCGGGCTTCCAGTCGAGTGGACGCTCATCTCGCCGAAGCGCTGCGCCGTGGAGGGCGCATCCGGGGCCGCCGGAGAAGTCGTGCCGATTGAGGAAGATGCAGGCGCCGTCATGGCGGCGGGTGACCCAGTCGCCGTCCTTGTTCTGCTTGAACGCACCGCCCTTCTTCACCGCCTTGCGACGGAACTGCCAGTCCTCGTCGGTGAGCAACGCAGCGGCGGCGGCGACGTCGCTCAGATCGTCTTCGTCGACGAAGTGTGCGCCGTGAACACAACAGCCGAGGGCCTCGGTGAGCTCCGGCTGATCGTGGTTCGGGTCGTCGGTGATCGACTGACACCCGTCGCCGTAGACGCAGCGATAGCTCGACAGCAAGAAGGTGGTGTCGAACATCCAGGTGTCGTCGCCGTCGACCAGCGAAAGCCAGTCGTGACGATCGTGGTCTGGACGCCCGGGGGGAACGGTCGGCACCGCGGCAGGCTAGCGGCACAGCGATGACGCCCGGCCATGCCGCCTGGCGGTGCACGCCGTCGCTCGTGAGCCATCGAAGACGCCGATGATGCGAGACTGTCGAGATGGCGATCGAAGAGCGGATGGACGAGATCAAGACGGAGATCGAACGGCTCGGCGAGGTCATCGAGGACCTCGCACTCGATCTGCTGCGCGAAGCCGTCGACCAGGGGGCGACCGCGCGGCCACCCGAGGAGAAGCGGTTGCTCACGGCTCGCCGGGCACTCGAGAAGGCGGCGAGGGCACTGAGCTGAGCGACCGTGAGCACTGAGCTGAGCGACCGTGAGCACTGAGCTGAGCGATCGAGGGCACCCCGTCGACTCAAGTTGAACAGCCCAGGTGTCGATACAGCCGCCGCGGGCTCATCGATGGGCGTCGCGAGTTCCGACCCGTTTGTCTGACCATCGACGCCCGCCTGAACCGGGCGTCACGTTCCTCTGCATGACCGCTGCCTTCGACGACTTCCGCCATCTCGTCGACCAGTTCCCCGATCTGGTCTGTCGCTACCGCCCCGACGGCTTGCTCCTCTACGTGAACGCCGCGTACGCCGCGTTCCACGGCCGGACGCGCCACGATCTGGTGGGCCGGTCCTTCCTCGAGCTGTGCGGTGGCGATCTGCGCGACGACGTCGAGATCGGTCTTCGACGGGTGCAGCAGCTCACGCCCGCCATCGGTGTCGTGTGGAACGAGCACCGCTGTCGCGATCACGAGGGCGACATCCGCTGGTTCCATTGGACCGACAAGGGTGTGTTCGATTCGGCCGGGCAGCTGGTCGAAGTGATGGCGATCGGTCGCGATGTCACGGACCGTCGGGTCGCCGAGGAACACGCTGTGTACCTCGCCGCCCACGACTCGTTGACCGGTCTACTCAACCGGCGCTCACTCTTGCAGTTTCTCGAAGACGAGCTCGCCCTGTGCCGGCGGCGAGAGCAGACGCTGGCGGTTCTCTACGTCGACCTCGACCGGTTCAAGAACATCAACGACGAGCGAGGCCACGACGTCGGTGATCGGGTGCTCGAAGAGGTCGCCGAGCGTCTCGTCGCCGGCTTTCGTGTCGATGACCTACTGGGCCGAATCGGTGGCGACGAGTTCGTCATCGCCTGCCCCGATACCGACCACGACGAGGTGGTCCGCTTGGTCGATCGAGCCCACTCGATGCTCGCCGAACCGATGGTCGGACTCGACGATGTCGTGATTCGTGCCTCGATTGGCTGGGCGATGTCGGACGGCACCGATCTCGCCGGCGATCTGCTGAAGGGCGCGGACGCCGCCATGTACGCGATGAAGGCTGCTCGGTCCTCGAGCCGCGCCGGCGAAGCGAAACGGCCCACCGAGGACCCCGGAGACGAACCCTGAGCTGAGCTCAGGAATTGAGCGGCTGGTGGCTCCGCGCTTCGAGCGACAAACGTCCGTCACCATCGAAGGCCAGCGCGGCATTGCCGCCGACCAGCTGGCGAATCGGTTCGCCGACCAGATCGGCTCGCCATCCCTCGTGGAGCCGACCGCTGTCGCCGCCCAACAAACCCTCCACGTCGGCCCGGGTTGCGAGAAGGGCGGGGTCGAGCTTGTGGTCTCTCGCCAACTGCGAGATCCAGGCGGTGACGAGCGTGACCACGGGGCGGAGTTCTCGGGGGAGATCCGGCGTACGCGGCGTGCTCGGTTCCTTGACGTTCGGAGCGTTGATCCCGGCGGTGATCGCGGTCAGCAGTTCCCGGTCGGCGCCGTTTCGCATGTGGCGACCGTCGATACCGCGGATCTTCTTGAGCCCATCGATGGTGGTGGGCGTCTGCTGCGACATCGCGACCAGGGCGATGTCGGGCAGTACCTGGCGCACGGGGACGTCGAGCGTCGCCGCTCGCCGTTCGCGCCACGCTGCGAGTTCGGTGGCGACCCGCTGTGCCTTCCCCTTGAGATTGCGAGCTTCCTTGATCCGCAAGACGGCCTCTTCGGGCACACGACGATTGCGCGGTCGTTGCCTGGCGAGCTCACACTCCTGCATCGCCCACTCGAGGCGTCCCATCTCCTCGAGATCGGCGGTGATCACGTCGGTGAGTTCGAGCAGGTGGAGCACGTCGCCCGCGGCGTAGTCGAGCTGGTCGTCGGTGAGTGGCCGCTGCAACCAATCCGTGAGTCGGTCACCCTTCGGAATCGTGGTGTTCAGGAAGCGATCGAGCAAGGACACCAGTGATCCGGTGGCCATGCCGAGAAAGCCGGCCGCGATCTGGGTGTCGAACAGTTTCGACGGCACCGTGCCGCAGGCCAACTCGAGCACCTCGAGGTCCTGCAGACCAGCGTGGAGGATGCAGGTGGCGTCGCTCTCCAGAACGGCGACGAAGGGTGCGAGATCGACGGCCAGCGGGTCGACGAGCACGAGATCGTCCGCCCATGCCAGCTGCACGAGGGCGACGTGGGGGTAGTAGGTGCGCTCGCGGTGGAACTCGGTGTCGAGTCCATAGCGGTCGACTTCGATCAGTTGCGCGATCACCGCTTCGAACTCGGCTTGGTCGGTGATCAGTCTCGGCACGGACAACCACCCTAGGCGAGGGTCCTGCCGCTGACGCGGTTCGTGGTCGTCGACCACGGATTCGGGCGGTCTGCTGCGTCAGCGGCCGGTTTGGTCCTCGAGGGCCGTCCGAAGCGCGGCGGGGTCGTCGGCGTCGCGTGCAGATGCCTCGCTGATCGGGACCAACTGCGGCTCGACGAGATCGAGAGCTGATCGAAAGCGATGGTCGCCCCCATCGAGCAGCCGTTGCACGGATCGGGCCATGGCCGCTGGCCAGCACCCGACGCTCACGTGCGGGTCGTCGGCCACGGCGCCAACGGCAGGACGATCGGGGTCGGCCGAGAAGGTGTGGATGAGCGCCTCGACGTCGATCGCCGAGAGGGTCGGGTGGTCACAGGGCACGACGACCACTCCCCCGCGCCCAGCCCAGCTGAGGACGCTGGCGAGCCCGGCCAACGGTCCGGCGCCGGGCCGGCGGTCGGGAACGGTCACCAATCCGAGTTGTCCGCCCGCTTCGCCCCCGACGGCCACGACGGGATCGAGACCAGCGTCTCGGAGAACATCGGCGATCCGAGCGCCCATCGGCTTGCCGTCGATGTCGGCCAGGGCCTTGTCGCTCCCAAAGCGTCGGCTTTCACCACCCATCAAGATGGCGCCGACGACGACGGGGTCGGTGTACATCGACGGTCGGGCCGATCAGTCGTCGAGGTTCGCTGCGGTCCAGGCGGGGTCGAGCTGAAGGAGGAACAGGCGGCACCGCTCCTCCTCATCGGATTCGCCGATCTCGCCAGCGGTGCGCTCGAGGCCGGCGAGGGCGCGAAGGAATCCGCGGTTGGTTTCGTGCTGCCAACGGACGTAGCCAGAGCCGCGCCACCCGTTCTGGCGGAGCGTGTCGAGGCCGCGGTGATAGCCGACCCGGAACGCGGCGTACTGTTCGATCGTGTCGCGGCCGAGCTCCCCGAGGCGGGCCCAGCCATCGAGATATCGGGGCTGTGCAGCCACGATGGCGGCGACGCCGGCGCGGCGCTCGTCGGCGTCGGGCAAGGCGAGGGCGGCAGCGAGCGCGGCATCGATGTCGGGACGGACCGGGGGAAGAATCGTCTCGGGCGGTCCACTGCTCAGGTCGATGTTGGTCACCGAGTCAAGCTATCTCCGCGATCGGCTCGCAGTCGATGACCGACCGCTCACGCGTTCGGCGCGTGCTGTTCGATGAACGCCAGAATCTCATCGGGTGCTCTGTGCCAACCCGGTTGCAGGATCAGACGGTCGACACCGAGTTCGGCGTAGGCCTCGAGGTCACCGTCTCGAAGTCGTCGTTGCGGTGTGATCGAGATCTCGAGCGGTCCGAGGTCTGCCGGCCGGTCGACCTCGTCGCCAGCTCGGCGAAGCCGCTCGATGTCGAGTGCGGTCGTCTCGGGGTCGCGCATGAATCCGTACCACCCGTTGGCCAGGCCGACCGACCGACGGGCGGCGCGCATGGAGTGCCCGCCGACCACGGTGTGGATCGAGTTCTGCACCGGCTTGGGATTGGCGGTCACGCCGTCGAAACGGATGAACTCACCGTCGAAGGAGACGGCGTCACCGGACCACAGACAGCGCATGGCCGCCAGGTACTCGTCTGACCGGTCGCCGCGCCGCTCCATCGGGGTCGAGCACGCTGTCATCTCGGGCTCGAGGTACCCGACACCGAGTCCGAAGATGAGTCGGCCGCCCGACAGGTAGTCGACCGAGGCGAGGCTCTTGGCGAGAACGGCGGGTTGGCGTTGGGGCAAGATGATGATCCCGCTGCCGAGCTTGATCGTGTCGGTGATCGCCGCCAGATAGCTGAGCGACGCTGCGGTGTCGACCATGGGGGTCTCCGGGGGCGCTGGCGACGGCGGCGCCTGCGGGTCAGGGAGCACGATGTGTTCGCCCGTCCACAACGACTCGTAGCCAGCATCCTCGGCTGCTCGGGCGATCCGGGCCATGTCCGCGGGGTGGCCTGCCGCCCCCATGTTGATGCCGAACAGGCCGACTGCCGGCCCTTCGGCCGAACTCCCTGCGGTGGAGTGAGCGGCGGTGGAGTGAGCGGCGGCGGAGTGAACTGCGGTGGTGCGAACTGCGGTCATGGGTTCCTCTCGTCAGTCCTGTGAGAGATGGGCTTTGATCATCGCTTCGTCCTCGCTGAGCCAGCCCTTCGATCCGGCATAGGAGAGCATCCCGTCGAGCTGACCCTCCCACGCCTCATCAGCATGGGTGCCGGCGAGCCTGCGAACCGCGTCGATCGAGACGAAGACGTGCCCCGGCTCGTCGCACGGTGCGCCGTCGGCACCGAGGGCCTCGAGCACATCGGCGACGTCGCGGCCGGGAGCCAGAACGTCGAAGGCGGTGAAGATCGTCGGTTCGACGAGCGTTGGCTGGGTGGTGGTCAAGGCGATGCGCATCGGGGTCTCCGCGTCGGTGACGGGCTGGGTCGGACAGGCAGGTCGGACGGGTTGGGATCGCTCCGGCCTAGCACACGCGACCAGCTTCATCGGTGGTGGCGCCGGTGGCTCGCCTGCACTCCCGCCAGCTCGATCGAGGGGTACTTGACCACCGATGCCGCCACTGGGAGTCTGATCCCCGCCTCGCCGCCATG
>CALLIQ010000404.1 GCA_938008925.1 uncultured Acidimicrobiales bacterium | reverse complement strand
GACGACGAAGACGAAGAAGCCATGGAAGACGACGAAGAGGCAATGGAGGACGGTGACGACGGCGACGAAGCAGCCGAAGGCGATCGTTCGATCACGGTCGCACTCGTCGGTAACGACAACATCACCCGCATGGGCGAGCTCGCGGCGGAGTACTTCACGCCCGAGACCGGCATCGAGGTGAACCTGACCGTCCTCGACGAGCAGACCCTGCGTGAGGTCACCACCCGTGACGTCGGCGCCGGTGGCGAGCAGTTCGACGTTGTCCAGATCGGTATGTACGAGACGCCGCAGTTCGGCGCCAACGGCTGGCTCGTTCCCCTGAACGACCTCGCCGCTGCATCCGACACCTACGACATCGACGACCTCATCCCGGCCGTGCGCAACGGTCTCTCGGTCGACGGTGAGCTCTACTCCTCGCCGTTCTACGCCGAGTCGTCGTTCGTCATGTACCGCGCCGACCTCCTCGAAGAGGCCGGTCTCACCATGCCCGACGCCCCGACGTGGCAGGAAGTCGCCGACATCGCTCGTGCGATCGACTCCGATGACGTCGCCGGCATCTGCCTCCGTGGCAAGCCCGGCTGGGGTGACCTCGGCGCTGCGTTCACCACCGTGCTCAACACCTTCGGTGGCACCTGGTGGCTCGCCAACGACGACGGCTCCATCGGTGAGGCCCAGGTCGATCAGCCTGAGTTCGCCGAGGCGCTGAACTTCTACGTCGACCTCCTCAACGACGCCGGCGAAGATGACGCTGCCAACTCCAGCTTCAACGAGTGCAAGACGCTCTACGAAGAGGGCAAGGTCGCCATGTGGTACGACGCCACCGTCGCCGCCAGCCTCTTCCCCGAGGACGTTGTCGCCAACACGGCATTCGCCCTCGCACCCACCGTCGAGACCGAAGCCTCGGGTTGGCTCTGGGCCTGGACCCTCGCAATCCCGGTCAGCACCACCGACCAGGATGCCGCATGGCAGTTCATCGATTGGGCGACCAACGCTGACTACCACGAGCTGATCGCCTCCGAAGACGGCTGGCGTGCAGTTCCCCCGGGCACCCGCCAGTCGCTCTACGAGCGTCCTGAGTACCTCGAGGCTGCTGACGCATTCGCCCAGCGCACCCTCGACGCCATGCTCGCCGCTCCGATCGACAACCCCGGCACCACGCCGCGGCCCGGTCTTCCCGGCGTCCAGTACGTTGGCGTTCCTGAGTTCCAGGACGTCGGCACCCGCTGCACCGAGCTCTTCTCGGCAGCCATCGCTGGCTCGATCAGCGTCGACGATGCACTGGCCGATTGCCAGATCATCGCCTCTGAAGTGAGCAGCTAAACCTTCTTGGTTTGACTGTGTCGGAGCCCGGCCGGACTCTGTTCCGGCCGGGCTTCGTCGTTCATGCGACGATGTTCGGACGACAACATCGTTGACTGAGCGACAACGTTCACTGAGCACAGCTCGATGAGCAACACTGTTCATGAGTGACCAGCGCGGCGGCGTACAGGCCATGACAACACAGGCCATGACAACATCGTGAGTCGAAGGGGGAGTGTGGAATGACGAGTGCCGCAACGATCGAGACGTCGGCCATCAGTCATGAAGAAGAGGTGCGCAGACTCGAACGTCGCGAAGGCTGGAAGCGGCGTCTCCCGATCCTCCCCGCGCTGATCTTCACCATCGTGGTGACGCAGATCCCGTTCCTGTTCACCCTCTTCTACAGCCTCACCGAGTGGCGGCTCGACACGCCCGACCCCCGGTCGTTCGTGGGCGTCGACAACTACGGATCGCTGCCGGGCGACAAATTCTTCCGAGACGCCGCCTGGGTGAGCGTCCAGATGACGGTCATGGCCGTGCTGTTCTCCCTCATCGTCGGGACGGGCCTTGCGATCCTGCTGGACCGAAAGTTCTTCGGGCAGGGCCTGATTCGCACGCTGCTCATCACGCCGTTTCTCGTGATGCCGGTCGTCGCCGGGTTCATGTGGAAGACGCAGATGTTCAACTCCACCTTCGGCGTCATCAACTGGGTGCTCAACCTGTTCGGGGTCGAATCCATCGAGTTCGCCACCAAGTACCCGCTCGCTTCGGTGGTGATCGTGCTCGTGTGGCAGTGGAGCCCGTTCATGATGCTGATCGTGCTCGCCGGCTTGCAGGGCCAGGATCAGTCGGTCCTCGAGGCCGCTCGGGTCGACGGAGCCACCGCATGGGGCTCGTTCCGGCAGATCACCCTGCCGCAGCTTCGCCCCTTCCTCGAACTCGGCACGCTGCTCGGCGCGATCTATCTGATCCAGGTCTACGACCACATCGAAGTCATCGTCGGTGGCCAGCCAGGCGCCAAGAACCTGCCGTTCTACATCGCGCAGCGCTCGATCGGCGGCGGCAATCGCTTCGGCCTCGCATCGTCGTATTCGATCATCGTGGTGATCGCATCGATCATCATCGCCAACATCGGCTTGCGGGTGTTGTCGAACCTGCTGGAGGACGACTCCTGATGGCCATCTTCACCCGAGCCCCCAAGGCAGAACCCATTCTCGGTCAGAACCGAGCCGTCGCGATGTTCCTCGGCGTGCTGACCTGGGTCATCGGTCTGCTGTTCTTCTTCCCGCTGTTCTGGCTCGTCTTGAACGGCTTCAAGGACGAGTCGGTCGCCAACGGAAGTCCGGTGCTGTTCTTCGACCCGACCCTGGATCGCTTCTCGGAAGTCACCGAGGTGTCCGGCGGGCTCCTGAGCTTCACCGAAGCGTTCTGGAACTCGTTCTGGATCGTGCTGATCTCGACCATCATCGTGATGGTCCTCGCCATTCCGGCGGCCTACGCACTGGCCATCCGGCCGATGCGGAAGTGGCGTGACATCCTGTTCTTCTTCATCTCGACGAAGTTCCTGCCCATCGTCGGCATCATCATGCCGATCTGGATCATCGCTCGAGACCT
>CALLIQ010000403.1 GCA_938008925.1 uncultured Acidimicrobiales bacterium | reverse complement strand
CGCCTCGCCGAGTTGCAGCTCCGCGTGTTGTGGGAAGAAGTGCTGGCTCGCTTCGAACGCATCGAGGTGCAGGACGAGCCGACCCGCACGCTCTCGTCGTTCGTGAAGGGCTACGCCCACCTCCCGGTCACGATCACCCGGAAGTAACGCACCAGGAAGTAGGACACCCGGAAGGAGCGCGTCCGTTCGCCTTGTCGGCCTGCCACGACGCGGCCAGCATGGGCCATGGCCTACCCGGGAACCCACGCCGCCGTCCGACCCGATCACCCGGCCATCGTGATGGCCGGGAGCGGCGAAGTCCGGACCTATCGCGAGCTCGACGAGGCATCGAGCCGCGTCGCCCATCTCCTCCGAGCGGAGGGTGTGCAACGGGGCGACCACATCGCGCTCTTCATGGAGAACCAGGTTCGGTTCATGGAGATCGTGTGGGGCGCGCTTCGCAGCGGTGTCTACATCACGGCGGTTAACAGCTTCCTCGCCGCCGACGAGGCGGCGTACATCATCGACAACTGCGACGCCACGATGTTGTTCACCTCGGCCGCCCGCACCGGCGTCGTCGATGCGATCACGAGCGACGACTGCCCGAGCGTTCGCCGCTGGATCATGAGCGATCTCGATGCCGGCCCAGAAGCGAGCACGGCAACCAACACGGCCGGGCGTTGGGAGGACTACGACACCGTCGTCGCGGCCGAACCGATCGAGCCGATCGGCGATCAGAGCCACGGCATCCAAATGCTGTACTCGTCCGGCACGACGGGGCGCCCGAAGGGCGTGAAGCGGCCCCTTCCCGAGATCCCGATCGACGAGATGGATCTCCGGACCGGCAGCTACTTCGCCGCCCAGTACGGCTACGGGCCCGACATGGTCTACCTCTCCCCCGCGCCGATGTACCACGCCGCGCCGCTGGCCTTCTCGACCGCCGTGCATCGCCACGGGGGCACCCTCGTGATCATGGAACGGTTCGACGCCGACCAGTGCCTCGCCGCCATCGAACGACACGAGGTCACCCACGCCCAGTTCGTGCCGACCATGTTCGTCCGGATGCTCAAGCTCGACGACGCGCAGCGCACGCGTCACGACACGTCGAGCCTCCAGGTCGCGATCCACGCCGCCGCCCCGTGCCCCATACCGGTCAAACAACGCATGATCGAGTGGTGGGGCCCGATCATCGCCGAGTACTACGCCGGTTCGGAAGGCAACGGGTCGACGTTCATCACGAGCGAGGAGTGGCTCGCCCACCCCGGCTCGGTGGGCCGTCCCCGACGGGGCATGGTCCACATCTGCGACGACGAGGGCAACGACCTGCCTCCGGGTGAAACCGGGGCGGTGTACTTCTCGGGCGGCGGCACCTACGAGTACTACAAGGACCCGGCCAAGACTGCGGGTGCCGCGTTGTCGAACGGCCGGACGACCCTCGGCGACATCGGCCACCTCGACGACGACGGCTACCTCTATCTGACCGACCGCAAGGCGCACATGATCATCAGCGGGGGCGTCAACATCTATCCCCAGGAGATCGAGAACGTCCTCATCGAGCACCCGTCGGTCGGTGACGTCGCCGTTTTCGGCATCCCGAATGCCGAGATGGGCGAGGAGGTGAAGGCCGCCATCGAACTCATCGACGGCATCGAGCCGTCACAGGCTCTCGCCGAGGAACTGATCGCGTTCACCCGACAGCAGATCGCGCACTACAAGTGCCCGAAGAGCATCGACTTCGAAGACCAGCTGCCGCGGCTGCCCACCGGCAAGCTCTACAAACGCCTCCTGCGCGATCGCTATCTCGAAGCGGCGGCTGCCGACGGTCTTGCGGCCGGTGTCAGCGCCACACCGGCCGGATGAGTCCGACCACGCTGGTCGGCCTCACGGTGATCACCCGCCGACGCTCACGGATCATCGCCTCCCGGAACTCATCCCAGTCGGGATGCTCCTTCTTGGCGGCCGCTCGATAGGCGTTGATGAGGATGTCCATCGCCGGTCCGTGCGTCTCGGTCGCGATCGGGCTGACCTCCGCCGTGCCGTCGAAGCTGAGGTAACTGCCCTCGTGTGACACGTGGTAGACGACGCGGGGATCCCGCTCGATGTTGTAGACCTTGGCCCGCGTCGGGAGCACCGAGAACACGATGGTTCCGTCGGCGATCGCGTGATGCACCTCCGAGGACTGAGGCCGGCCATCTCGGCGAAGGGTGATGATGGCGCCGGCCCGAACATCGGTGGCAAAGGCCAGGCCGTCGGCGAGCTCGATCGGTTTGATCTCCATGAGGCCGGACGCTAATTCACCCCGCGACGGTGCGGGAATCTAGGTTCGGCAGATGCCAGTCACGACCGAACAACGCGGCGCCATCGTGGTCATCACCCTCGACCGCGAGGCGAAGCGAAACGCGATCAACGCCGAGATGGCCGGAGCGATCGACGAGGCGCTCAATGCCTTCGAAGACGACGGTGCCTTGAGGGTCGCTGTCATCACCGGTGGACCAAACGTGTTCTGCGCCGGCACCGACATCGCCGAGGGTTCGGGACCGCTCACCGAACGAGGCGGTGAGTACGGCATCATCCGACGCCGATCGCCAAAGCCGATCATCGCGGCGGTTGAGGGATTCGCATTCGGCGGAGGGTTCGAGATCGCGCTCGCCTGCGATCTGATCGTCGCCGCGTCGACCGCCACGTTCGGCCTCCCCGAGGTTCGACGCGGGCTGGTGGCCACCAGCGCCGGACTCTTCCGGGCGCCGCGCAATCTCCCGTTGAACGTGGCTCGCGAACTCCTGCTCACTGGCGAGCCGATCTCGGCCGACCGAGCGGAGCGCATCGGCGTCGTCAACCGACTGACCGAGCCCGGCGGCGCCGTCGATGCCGCTGTGGCGCTCGCCGAGCTGATCGAACTCGGCGCTCCCACCTCGGTTCGGGCGACGCTCACCGCGCTCGACTCGCTCTATGCCGAGGCCGACGAGCGGGGTTGGGCG
>CALLIQ010000402.1 GCA_938008925.1 uncultured Acidimicrobiales bacterium | reverse complement strand
GCACGCACGTGACCCGCGAGTGCGCGGCCGTCGTCGAGACTGCCTACTTCGTCTCGGGCATGTCATCGGCAGAGCGGGCCAATCACATGTCGCGCTGCTTCCGTGATGTCCACCTGCCGACGCAGCACGCCTTCATGGGCGAGATGACGTACCAGGAAGCTGGGGCTGCGTTGTTCGGCCGGCCGACCTCGCCCGGCTACATCTGACCGATCGGCACTGGGCAGCTCGACTCTCGCTGAAGACACGCAAAGTGAGAGGCTTGACGCTGTGCGTGTTCAACGGAGAAGTGTGGCCCGTCCTTCGTCGCGGCCGGGGCCCAATCGTCTGATTGCGGTCACCGTCGCGTTCGCAGGCGTGTTCGGCATCGTCGCAGCGGTCCCAGGGGCGCCGGCGGCCGCCGAGGTCCTCCCTGGGTTCTCCCAAGATGCGGTGCTCGACGGCCTGGATCGGCCGACCGGGATGGAGTTCGCGGCCGATGGCACCGTGTTCATCACCGAGAAGAGAGGGCGAGTCCTTCGCTTCGACGGAATCGACGATCAAACGCCGACCGTGGTCGCCGATCGGCGAGCGCAGACCCACAACAGCGGTGACCGAGGCATGCTCGGCCTCGCCGTTCACCCGGACTACCCCGCCGTACCGTGGGTCTACGTGAGCTACACGCTCGATCAGCATCCGGACGGTGGCCCGATCCCGGCCTACGGTCAGCCGGGCGGCAACTCCGATCCGTGTCCAGACTCGGGAACCACGGGTTGCCCGGCCCTGAGCCGAGTGGTGCGGTTCAACGGCACGATCGCAAATGCTCCTGAGCGAGTCCTGTTCGAGGGGCATTGCCAGCAGTTCAACAACCACACCGTCGGGGATCTCGAGTTCGAATCCGATGGCAGCCTGCTCGTCAGCTTCGGCGACGGGTCGACCGGATCGTTCGTCGAGTACGGCCAGCGGCAGAATCTCTGTGGCGATCCGCCCGGCCCGGTCGGAACCAACCTGGACCGGCCAACGACCGAGGGCGGCCAGGCTCGCTCACAGGACATCTTGACCCGCAGCGATCCGACGGGCGTCCACGGATCGGTTCTTCGAGTCGATGCCGGCACGTTCGATGCTCGACCGAACAACCCGCTCGCCGACGACCCCGAGGCCAACGCGGCGCGCATCATCGCCACCGGCCTGCGAAACCCCTTCCGCATGGAGGTCGATCCGCAGAGCGGGCGCATCTACGTCGGCAACGTCGGCGGTGCCGGTGCGGAGGAGATCAACGTGGTCGAGTCGAGTGCCAGTGAGATCTTCAACAGCGGATGGCCCTGCTACGAGGGCCCCGGTACGACTCGAAACACCTTCTGGCTCACGGTGAACATCTGCCAGCAGCTGATCGCCTCGGGCGATCACGATGCGCCGATGTTCAGCTACGGGCGAAACGAGGCCGTCGTCGCTGGTGAGCCGTGCCCCAACGGCGGTCTCGCGGTGTCGGGGCTGGCGTTGAATCGGTCGGGCTTCGGCCCCGAGGCCATGTCCGGCGCTCTGTTCTTCAGCGACTACACCCGAGACTGCATCTGGTATCTGCCAGCAGGCGGCGACGGCTTTCCGAACGCGGGCGGCGCAACGCTGTTCGCATCTGACGTTGGCGCCATCGTCGACCTCGAGTTCGGGCCGGACGGCAACCTCTACGCCGTCGACATCGCTCAAGACCGAGTCCTCCGCTTCACCGAGACCGGCGGGAACCAAGCCCCGAGCGCCCGATTCACGGCGACACCGTCGGTCGGTGCCCCGCCGCTCCAGGTCGACTTCGATGGAACGGCCTCCTCCGACCCGAATCCAGACGATTCGCTCAGCTACGGATGGGACTTCGATGGCAACGGTTCGATCGATGCGTCCGGCCCGACGGCATCGCACACCTACACCCAGCCCGGCGAGTACGCCGCTCGACTCCGGGTGACCGACGGAGGTGGTCTGACCGGCACCACCGTTCGCACGATCGCCGTCGGCGACGGCACGCTCGACGTCGACGTCGCCCAACCGGCCACCGGCCGGACGTTCCGCGCGGGCGCAATCGTGCCGGCCCAAGCGACCGCAACTGACGCCGCCGGCGCGCTCGTGCCGAGTTCGTCGTTCTCGTGGGACTTCGATCTCATCCACTGCGTGCCGAACGCCCCGGACAGCTGCCACCGCCACGATCACGCCACGATCGAGGGCGCTCGAGGCACCTTCGTCATGCCTGATCACGAGTACCCGTCCTATATCGAGGCCACGCTGACGATCGATCCGCCGAACGCCGCCCCGTCGGTCGCCACCTTCGATATCGACTACCGAGTCGTCGATGTCGACGTGCGAACGCAGCCCGCCGGGCTCGAGGTTCTGATCGGGTCAGCGGCAGAGTCTGCGCCGTTCACTCGCCCGGTCGCGATGTCTGCCACGACGAACGCATCGGTCACGTCGACCCAAGTCGTCGGCGGAACGACCTACAGCTTCGTCGAGTGGCAACTGGATGGCGAGCGGCTCAGCACGGACCGCTTCGTCGAGTTCAACACCGACGCTGACGCGGTGTTGCTCGCCGTCTATCGGTCCGACGGTGGGGATGACACGGAGCGTCCGTCGACCCCTCGTGGGCTGCGCAGTGATGAGGTGGCGAGTGGTGTTCGGTTGACGTGGACGGCGTCGACGGATGACGTCGGTGTCGTCGATTACGTGATCTATCGGTCGACGAGTGGTGGTGTCGGGTCGGAGTTCGCGAGGAGTTCGGGTGCGGCGTGGATCGACGCCGATGTGGTCGCCGGCGTCACGTACACCTACACGGTCAGGGCTCAGGATGCCGCGGGGAACCTGAGCTGGCGCTCCAACCTCAGCAGTGAGCTGGTGGAGGCCGGCGCTCCGGACACCGAGCGTCCGTCGACCCCTCGTGGGCTTCGGAGTGACGAGGTGGCGAGTGGTATCCGGTTGTCGTGGACCGCGTCGACGGACAATGTCGGTGTTTCCGACTATGTGATCTTTCGGTCGACGAGTGGTGGTGTCGGGCCGGAGGTTGCGAGGACCTCGGAGACCGCTTGGATCGACACCGATGTCGTCGCCGGAGAGACCTACACCTACACGATCAGGGCCGAGGATGCGGCTGGGAACCTGAGCTGGCGATCCAACCTGAACACCGAGCGGTACCGATAGCGCCGGTCCGAACGGCTACTTCGACCCGTAGTAGCGGTCGCCGAAGTCGCCCATGCCGGGGATGAGGTAGCCCTTGGGGCCGACCTCGTCGTCGGTACCGACGGCGAAGACCCGGACCTCCGGTGCGTGTTCGGCAATCAGCTCGAGGCCTTCGGTCGAGGCGATCAAGGTGAGGAAGCTCATCTCGCTCACCCCGAACTCCTTCAGGCGCTCGATCGTGGCGACGGCGGTCTTGCCCGTGCCGATCGCCGGGTCGAGCAGCAGCACGCGAGCGTGTTCGATGCCGTCGGGCAGCTTCAGGTAGTACTCGACCGTCGCTCCGACCCGCTTGTCGTGATAGACGCCGAAGTGCCCGGCTCGACCGTTCGGCAAGATGTCCATCGCCGTCTCGAGCATCGCCGCCCCCGAACGCAGGATGGCGATCGGGGCGACCGGACCATCGAGCTTGGCCGCGGTCGCCTCGCCGAGCGGCGTGGTGATCGCTTCGGCTGTCGTCGTGAGGTCGGCGGTTGCGGCATAGACGAGCTGGCGGGTGAGCGTCGCAACGGCCGAGCGCAAGATGGCGCTCGGCGTCGCCTCGTCACGGATCTGACCCAGCGCGTGCTGAGCCAGCGGATGATCGATCGTTTGGAGGTTGAGGTGCATCAGAACACGGTCCCGTCGCTGTCGAGGTGAAGAGGTGGTGAGCCGTCGGCGGTTCGGTCGAAGGCGAGGGCCCGTCCCGTCGCCCACGTGCCACCCTCGAGAATCTCGGCCAACAGCATGTCGGGGGCGTCGAGTTCAGCCCGGACGAGGTCGGCGATCTCGTCGAGCAGGGTGATCGTGAGCGCTCGCCATTCGACGATGAGCTGGCTCTCGGGTCGATGCGTGCGGTCGACGAGCACTGGATCCCGAAGCGACAGCACCCCCGTCTCATACAGCAGCCCGCCGTTGCGGTACTCGGGCAGGCCGGTCAGGCCATCGAGCTCGGTCACGGCGATGCCGCTTCGTTCCAGCGTCTCGGCCAACGAGTAGCTCAACCACTGGCTGAGCTTGTGAAACGGCACGATGGAGGCGGGCCCGTCTCCGAACGGTTCGTAGTGCCAGGCATCACCGAGGTCGACACCGGTCGTCTCGCTCAGTTCTCGCTTCGGCCAGATCGGGGCGAGGGCGTCGAGTAGCAGGGCGAGCAGCACCGGCGCGGCGACGGTTCGGCTCGAGTCGGTGACCAACCGATCGACCAGATCGCCCGGTCGTCCATTCGGGAACAGATCGGTGCGTTCGGACATGGCTCGACCGAGCCGCCGCAGCACGTCGAGGCGACCGTCGATGCCGACCAGGGGGTTCGACTCGGTCACCTGGAATCCGTCTCGAAGCTCCTCGAGCGAAAGGGAGGCGAGCGTTGTCGCGTCGGTCCGGGCCGAGCCGTCGTCGGCGAATGCTCCGGCGAGAAACATGTCGAGCGAGGCGAGTCCGAGGCCCTCGGACCGACCGACCCGCATCTCGGCCTCGGGAGCGAGGAAGGTCCAATCGGGGCCGGCGCCGGCGTCGAGCAAGACCGATGGGATGACGAGATCGAAGCCGGTTCGAGCTGCCTCCATCGGGTCGAGCGCGTCGATTCGCTCGACGAGCTGTCGTTCCAAGGTGGTGACGCCCGGCGCCGCGAAGTGCCGCCAGCGGGAGTGATAGGGGATCTCCAATGTCGGATAGCGATCGAGGGTCACCTCGGCCACCCGGGCTGCACATGCGGCGAGGGCGTCGTCGTGCACCTCGAACAAGCCATCGCCAGCTCGGACCGCAGCGGTGACCTTCGCCGACTGCGACCGCACGGCCGCGGCGCTCAGCAGATCCTGGTACCTCATTCGTCGAGCTGGCGACCGACGACGGCGTCGAGATCGTCGACGGGCGCTTCGTCGGTGAAGTAGCCGGCCGCCTTCTTCGCTTCGATCTCGACCTGAGCGTCAGCTGGCACGAGCTCAGCGGGGAGGCTCAGTCGGTTGACGACCTCGATTCCGCTGCCGGCGATGGCGTCGTACTTCATGTTGCTCATCGAGTGGAGGTTGTGGATCTTGGTGATGCCGAAGAATTGCAGGACATCAGGCATCAGCTCCTGGAATCGGGCGTCCTGCACGCCGGCCACACACTCGGTGCGTTCGAAGTAGGTGGAC
>CALLIQ010000401.1 GCA_938008925.1 uncultured Acidimicrobiales bacterium | reverse complement strand
GCGACCGTCGGGAAGAGCTCGGCGCCGGTCGAGGGGTTGAGGTGCTGGCTCCAGCAGTGGCAGCCGGCATAGACGCGGTCGCCGACGAGCTCGAGAACCTGGAAGTCGCCACCGCCCGAGAGCGCCCAAGCGCCGGAGTCGGGGTTCGTCCCGGTGTAGTAGACCTGCTCACGGGTCAGGGTGTTGGCGTCGAGGACCTGCAGCAGGTGCTCTTCGCCGGCGACGAAGACCTTGGAATCGGTGGCGACCACGGCGTACTGACGTCCGGTCTGCTCGAGGTTTGGCTCGAAGGGCGCCAGACCGCCGACGAGGTCGCCGTTGCCGGTCTGGACCGCAGCGAAGCGATCCCCGTTGGTGGTGTCGCTGTTCACCGAGGTGAAGAAGCCGGCGACGTAGAGGCGAGAACCGTCAGGGCTGGGGTCGATGTCCCAGACGCCGCCACCGGAGATGACCGGGTCGAACGTCGCATCGGGTGCGCCGGTGGCGAGGGCCACGCGGGCGACACGGAGGTGCTGTTGGTAGGAGGAGCCGCTGCGGACGTGAGTGAAGGTTCCGCCGACGTAGACCCATCCGTTCTGGATGTCGATGGCGCGAGCGACGGGGTTGTCGGTGGTCCAGGGGCGCTCGAGGCCGGCCCGCCACGTCGGGTCGAGGTCGCCGGTGATCGGATCGACGGCGGCGAGGCCTGCGGTGTCAGCAGCGCCTTCGACGGACGTGAAGTCGCCGCCGATGAAGAGTCGTGAGCCATCCGGCGACGCGGCGATGGCGAAGACCGATCCGCCTCGAACGTCCGGCTGGAACCCGCTGATCCACTGCCCGTTCCGGCTGTCCATCGCAGCGAGAGCGGCCTGCTGGGTGCTCTGCCCGCCTGGCCCGGAGGTCAGCGAGGTGAACTTGCCGCCCACGTACATGGTGTTGCCGATGGTCTCCAGCGCCCAGACCGGTGACCCGAAGTTGTTCGACTGCGAGGGCATGATGCCGGCGACGCCGCCGACGGGTTCAGAGCCGTCGCTGAGCTCGGCGCCCGCCGGTGCGGCAATCGCCCCGACCATCAGCGATGTGAGCAGTGTCAGCGCCAGGAGCGGTGCAGCGAGGGAAGCCGTGAATCGGCCGGATGAGCGGCGAATCGGCTGGGCGAAGGGGCGTGATGCATTCATTGTCCCCGATTAGTACCGAACGAAGCCGGGGTGCGATGAGAGGCGTACGGCCCCTCAGCGCTGGGAACTTCTGCTGGACGCCCGTCGAGAACGGGTCACTCGGCCGGGCTCAATCGTCGAGTACGGCTGGGCTCAATCGTCGAGTTCGGCTGGGCTCAATCGTCGAGGACGACGGTGCCCTCGGCATCGATCGAACCGGCTCGCCCGACCAGTTCGGTCTCCATGGCGTGCTCCATCAAGGCGGGCTCGGCCGATGTGGCCCAGGTGCGAGCCTGCGCCGGGGTCCGCACAGCCGCCAGCAGCTTCTCGGGTCCGTCGTGGCCGTGCATCACGGTGTACGCCTCGATCGTGACATCGCCGGTGTAGTCGGCATCGAGTTCGGTGCTCGGCACCGCATCGACTGCGTCTTGCACGTCGTCGTGGCGGAATCCTTGCGCTGGCGGGTTCGTCGAGTACAGACCGAGCGCATGCTTCGTGATGTAGCCGCCGTTCGCCGTGACGAGCCCCATCGCACCGGCGTCCTCGCGGAGGGTGTCGACCATCGCAGCGATCGAGTGCGTGACGTAGTTGTTCAGCGGACCACCGGCGAAGGTCAACCCGCCGGTCTGGGTGAGCTGACGGTCGAGACCGAGGCCGAGCTCGGTGGCTGAGATCTGCACCGCGGACGGAAAGCAGGAGTAGACGTCGACGTGGGCCAGATCATCGGCCCCGACCCCGGCGAGCTCGAACAAGCGCCGACCGGCTTCGGCGATGGCGGGGGAGGAGTGGAGGTCGCGGCGGTTCGACACGCTGTAGGTGTCGTGGGCATCGGTCCCGGCGTGAGGAAACACCCACCGATCGCGAGCGACGCCGGCCGCCTCGGCGGCAGACGCTGAACACATGATGAGAGCGGCACCCTGGTCGAGGTCCCAGTTCGAGTTCATCGCTTTCGTGTAGGGATAGCCGACCATTCGATTGCCGTGGTCGGGCGACATGATCGCCGCCGCGTCCATCGGCGTCCGCGTCCACGCATTGGGGTTGTCGGCGGCGACGGCGTTGAAGCCGGCCCAGAGCTTCGCGACGCGTCGGCGGTGCTCGTCATGGGTCTCGCCATTCGCCGCCCGGATGGCTGACTCGAACACCGGATAGAAGTTGATGGGTTGCTCGAGCCCTCGACTCTTCTCGAACTCGGTCGACATCGACACGTCTGACTGGAAGCGCTCGGTCGGCTCGACGTCGACCTGCTCGGTCGCTGGGCGGTCGATGCCGGCCCGGCGAGCTCGGCGACGGCTCCAGATCGTCTCCGCTCCCACGATGACCGCCGTGTCGATCTGACCCTCGCGGATCCGGGAAGCCATTGCGTTCACATAGGACTGCGGCGTGTTGCCACCGTGATAGCTGAGCAGCGTGGTCGCTTCCGGCGAACCGACGGCGTCGGCGATGAGCCGGCCGGGGTCACTGTAGCGCCAGGCCCCGTAGACCACGGCGACGGTGTCGAGCGAAGACAATAGGTCCGGCGCGCCGGCATCGTCGGCTGCAGCCTCGGTGGCCGCTTGCATCAGAGCGACCGCCTCGAGTGCGTCACCTGGATCGTCGGGGCGTTGTGATCGTTGGGCGACCCCGACGATCACCGGAGTGCGTGGGTCGAGTGGTGCATTCATCGCAAGCCTCCCTGTGCGCTCAGGCGGTTCCGAGTTGGGCGCCCATGAACATCACCACGAGTGATGCGATCAAGCCAATCGCGCCGGTTGCCGCCATGACCACCTTCTTCTCCGACGATGCATGGGCTGCTGCGGAGGCCCCGGCCACCACGACGAGAAGAATCTTGATGCCGAGGGTCACCTGGTACGACGTGCCGACGGTGTCGTCGGCCGAGATCAGGTTCCACACGCCGGTGGCGAAGGCGAGCACGAACGCCGGCCAGGCCACTCGGGCGAAGCCGTTGGCCGCGGCCTTGGTCGCTTCCGGTCCGACCTTGCGCAGCCCCGGCACGACGCCGGCGAGGACGATCTGTCCCCCCACCCACACGCCGGCGGCGAGAACGTGGAGGAAGATGCGAATCGAATCGAGTGAAGGGCTCAGCACGAGACGAACTCTACGGCGGTGAGGCGACCCGAACTCTCCGGCGGCGAGGGGTTCGATTTGCCCACTGAGCGTGCGTTGACAACACGATGCGTGGCGGGCGACACTGTCGGGCCAAGTGTGTGTGTGTTTTGGGTCGGGCGGCGGCGTTCGACCACTGGGAAGGTGGGAAAGTGCGGAACGGGCGAATTCGGAGTGCTCGACAACGTCGCGACCTCGCGGGCGGTGGGACTGCGGCTCGCGGCGGTCGACTCGTCTTCATCGTCATGGCGCTCGTGGCTGCCCTACTGGGCACGGTCGGCGCGTCGCCGGCGGGTGCCGAACCACCGGGACCAGAGGCATCGCTCGC
This sequence comes from uncultured Acidimicrobiales bacterium, assembly GCA_938008925.1. Taxonomy (GTDB): domain Bacteria; phylum Actinomycetota; class Acidimicrobiia; order Acidimicrobiales; family SZUA-35; genus CALEWY01. The sequence continues at coordinate 1,561 of CALLIQ010000401.1, read as the reverse complement.
AGTCGGCGACGATCACAGCTGCGTGCTGGTCGAAGAGGGCCGCATCGCATGCGTCGGTGATGGCGACTCCGGTCAGCTCGGCGACAGCACGAACTTCGAGGACCGGCGCAAGCCGCACCTCGTCGCTGGCATCGAGACCGCAATCGGCGTCAGCGCCGGCGAGGACCACACCTGCGCGGTGTTGTCCGACGGAAGCGTGAAGTGCTGGGGCGACAACGACAAGGGCCAGCTCGGCAACGGCGGAGGCCCCGACCGGAGCTCTCCCGTCGACGTGCGCGACATCGACGACGCCGTGGCCATCGCCGCCGGCGACAACCACAGCTGTGCTGTTCGTGAGAACGGCACGGTGTTGTGCTGGGGCGACAACGCAGAAGGTCAGCTCGGCAACGGCACCCGAACGAACTCCGCCGTCCCCGTCTTCGTCCCGAACATCGGCCGAGCGCAAGCGGTCGCAGCAGGTCAGTTCCACACGTGCGTCGTCACGAGCGACGACTTCGTGTCGTGCTGGGGCGACAATCGTTGGGGTCAGCTCGGCGACGGCACCTCGACCGACCGCCTCCAGGCTCGACGAGTCGTGCAGCTGTCCGAGGTGAGCTCGGTCGCCGCCGGCTTCTCCCACACGTGCGCAACGGAGAAGACCGGCGCGGTGAAGTGCTGGGGTTCGAACGAGTTCGGTCAGCTGGGCGACGGTACGAGCCGTTCGACGATCCGTCCGAGCGTCGTTCCCGGTCTCACGAACGCTCGCCAAGTCTCCGTCGGCTACCGCACGTCGTGTGCCGTTGCCGGTGGCGTCGGCTACTGCTGGGGTAACAACGAGGCCGGTCAGCTCGGCGATGGCAGCCTCGTCGATCGTCGGCTGCCGAGTCCGGTCGTCGGAGCGTTCCCGATCGCAGCCGTCGGTGTTGGCGACGATCACGCCTGCTTCATGACCGACACTCGTCTGGTCGCCTGCTGGGGTGACAACAGCGACGGCCAACTCGGCCGTGGCGACTACGTTGCCCAGATCACGCCGGTCGTGCTCGACGCCGAGGCGTACATCGCAGTGGAGCAGATCCCGCCGCCGTCCAACATCGACGAACTCGTCAACCGGCCCGACTTCATCGTCGCCCACGCCCAGGTGCTGCGCTTGTACCAAGCGTTCTTCGCTCGGAACCCCGATCTTGAAGGCGCCATCTTCTGGATCGAGCAGTACAACAACGGCGACTCGTTGCTCCGCATCTCGGAGCGGTTCACCGGCACGGCCGAGTTCCGCTTCTTCTATGACGGCACCAGCAACGCCGAGTTCGTGAATCGGGTCTACCAGAACGTGCTCGGCCGTGGGCCCGAGCAGGTCGGTTTCGACTTCTGGACCGGACAGCTCGCCGCTGGCATGACGCGAGGCAACATGGTTCGCCTCATCGCCACCAGCGCCCCCGAGTTCGTCGAGGCCAACCGCTTCGGCGGTCTCTAGGCAGCCAACCGCTTCGGCGGTCTCTCGCAGCAGAGCCGGTCGCCACGTCAGATCTGCCACCAGCCTGAACTGAGTTCAGCGAAAAGGGCCGTGACCTCCTCGGAGGTCACG
>CALLIQ010000400.1 GCA_938008925.1 uncultured Acidimicrobiales bacterium | reverse complement strand
GTGCCCAGGCGTGTCTCGATGCCGTGAAGCCGGCGTACGACGAGGCCAAGGCTGCCGGGAAGTCGGTCGGCCTCGGGCTCGGTCTCAAGAACTCCGGGCTCGGCAACGGCTTCAAGGAGATCGCCAAGGCGGTCGTCCGGTTCCGCCCCGACGGCAAGGTCGAGGTGCGGCACTGCTGGACCGAGATGGGCCAGGGCATCCACACGGTCGCCCTCCAGGTCGCGGTCGAAGAGCTCGGCATCGAAGCCGAACGCGTCGAGGTCATCGTCGATTCGACGCGCGAACTCGGCGCAGGTCAGACCACGGGGAGCCGGGGCACCCTCATGGGTGCTGGCTCCGTCGCCGATGCCTGTCGTGCGGCCATGGCCGACGGCTGCAAGGAAGACGTCGACTACGAAGGCGAGTACCGCGTCGACTGGACCAACTCGCTGAGCGAAGGGCTCGCCAACCCGATCATCCATTCCACGTTCGGCTACGCCGCCCAGCTGGTCGTCATGGATCCCGACACCGGCGACATCGACAAGGTCGTCGCAGCCCACGATGTCGGCAAGGCCGTCAATCCGCTGCTGTGCGAAGGCCAGGTCGAAGGTGCGGTGCACATGGGCCTGGGTTACGCGATGAGCGAGGGCTTCCCCTGCGACGAGAACGGCGTGCCGCTCAACGAAACGCTCAGAAGTCTCGACATCATTCGGCCGAAGGACATGCCCGATGTCGACGTGATCCTCGTCGAGTCACCCGAGCCGAACTCGCCATACGGCATCAAGGGCGTCGGCGAGATCGGCCTGGTGCCCACAGCCGGCGCGGTGGCCGAAGCCATGCGATCTCGCGATGGCGAATGGCGAACCGAGCTACCGCTCGTCAACGAGAAGAACCGCGAACGAGCGAGCGCCTGGACCTGATGCGATGAAGCTCACGATGACCGCCGCCATTCACGCTCGTTGGGGCCACCGCGTCGACGGACTGATCCACACCCATGCGTGGCAAGTCGAGGCGACCGTCGAAGGCCCCGAAGACGCCGAGATCGTCATCCCGGCCGACGATCTGGAAGCCACGTTGACCGCAGCGGTCGAGCCCTGGGCTGGCCGCTACCTCACCGATGTCGACGTCGGCACCTGGAAGGGTTTTGAGCCGTTGATGTTCGAGAACGAGGCGACGGTCGAAGAGATCGCCCGCCAGCTGTGGAAGGTGCTCGAGCCACAGATCCCTTCGCTGACCGAGATCGCACTCGTCGAGAGCACCGAATTCGACCGCTGCCGAACGGTCCGTCTGTCTCGCTGACCACTCAGCCCCGCCAACAACTCAGCCCCGCTGATCGCTCAGCTCGAATGGGGCGGCGGCCCGACGCCGACGGTCGTCCCGGTCTTGATGCGATCGAGTGCGACGTGGGTCGTGAAGCTCCGGACGTTCGGATCATCGAGGAAGAACCGTCGCGTGAAGGTGTCGTACGCCTCCATGTCCGGCATCAGCACGGTGAGAATGAGATCGGCAGATCCGGTCACGTAGTAGATCTGCTGCACGTCGGCGTGCGCAGCCAGCGCAGTGGTGAGCTCGTCGATCTGTTCGGAGCCCTCGTGCTCGAGCTCGACCGACACGACGCAGGTGATCGGACGCTCGACGGTCCGCGGATCGATCTCGGCGACGATGCGCCGAATGACGCCGTCGGTGCGCATCCGCTTGATCCGCCGCTGCACCGCCGCTGCCGACAGACCGATCGCGTCACCGATCTCGCGGGCGGCCACCGTGGCATCGATTTGCAGTTGCTCGAGGATGAGCCGATCGAGTGCGTCCGGTGGCACCATTCCTGCACGGTAGTGCGGCCGAACCGCACCAACATCGCCCATCTTGCGGCTCATGAGCATGCGCGACGCGGTAGAACTACCGCATGACCAACACGGCCGAATCTCCCGCCTCGTCCAGCAGCTCTGACGCCTCGTCTAGCAACCTCGCGATCTTCGGTGAGTTCGCACCCGACGGGCGTCAGTCCTACGACAACGCGGTCGGCCGGTTCAAAGAGCTCAACATCGTGCTGCCGACCTTCGCCCAGCTTCGCGACCCGTCGTCCATCCCGACCGAGATCCAAGAGCAGCTCGCCGGCGTGGAGAAGGACGCCGCGGATCCCCGCAACCTGTTCCGTGTTCACTGGTTCAACGAGCATGCCGACGCGCCGGGCGAAAACTTTCCCGGCTTCGTCGACGTGCCGACTCACATCGAGCTGCCATCGGAGCTGACCGGCGTCGACGCTCGGATCGTGCTCGCGTTCGGCAACCGCTTCCCGATGATCCGCGCCCACAAGGTCCTCGCCGCCTACTCGTGTCTCGTCGCCCGCTTGGTCACGGGCCGCTTCGACCCGACGCAGAATCGCGCGATCTGGCCGAGCACCGGCAACTACGCCCGCGGCGGCATCGCCATCTCCAAGATCATGGGTTGCCGCGGCGTCGCCATCCTTCCCGAGGGCATGAGCCGAGAGCGCTTCGAGTGGCTCGAGCGTTGGACGATCAACCCCGACGAGGACGTCATCAAGACCTTCGGCACCGAGAGCAACGTCAAGGAGATCTACGACGCCTGCAACGAGCTCTCCCTCGACCCGATCAACGTCATCCTCAATCAGTTCTCCGAGTTCTCGAACCATCTCGGCCATTACGCCGTGACGGGGCCATCGCTCGAAAAGGTGTTCAACCACGTCACGGCCGACAAGCCGGGCCGGCTCGCTGCGTACGTCTCCGCATCCGGCTCAGCTGGAACGCTCGGCGCCGGCGATTACCTCAAGGATCAGCACGGGTCGAAGATCGTCGCCGTCGAGGCGCTCGAGTGCCCGACGATGCTCTACAACGGCTTCGGCGATCACAACATCCAGGGCATCGGCGACAAGCACGTCCCGCTGATCCACAACGTCACCAACTCCGATCTCGCCGTCGCCATCAGCGACACGGCGACCAACGAGATCGACGTGCTGTTCAACTCGCCGGCCGGCAAGCGCCAGCTCGTCGACCGGGGTGTCGCACCCGAGCTCGTCGACATGCTCGTCGACTTCGGCTACTCCTCGATCTGCAACACGCTCGCCGCGATCAACGCAGCCAAGATCTGGGGCCTGGGTTCCGACGACGTCGTGATGTCGGTCGCCACCGACGGGTCCGATCTCTACAACTCCGATCGCGAACGCATCATGAGCCAGAGCTTCCCCGGCGGCTTCGACGATGTCGAGGCCGCTGCGGTGTTCGACCGCCAGCTCGCCGACGTCGACACGACCCATGCCATGGAGATGGGCGAGATCGAGCGTCGACGCGTGTTCAACCTCGGCTACTTCACTTGGGTCGAGCAGCAGGGCATCGAGTACGACGACTTCGAGATGCGTCGCAGCCAAGACTTCTGGGATGGGCTTCGCCCGTTGATCGGACAGTGGGACGAGATGATCGGCGAATTCAACGACGCCACCGGAGCCAGCCACGCCTGACCCCGGCAGGCGCGCCGGCGGTCTCAACCGAGGGCGGCGAGCAACTTCGTCGGCGTGTCCTTCGGCGTGATCTTGTGCCAGGCCTGTTCGATCTTGCCCTTCTCGTCGATCAGGAACGCCGAGCGCTGCACGCCCATGTACTTCTTGCCGTACATGTTCTTCTCGACCC
>CALLIQ010000399.1 GCA_938008925.1 uncultured Acidimicrobiales bacterium | reverse complement strand
GAGCGTGTCGTCGAAGCGAACGACGATGTCGGAGAGTTCGAGAGTCATGGGTGCGGGTTCATGAGAGCGAGCTCAGCATCACAGCAACGAGACCGAATCGCGTCGTCGTCGCTCGAGGACGAGCGCCAGCAAGGCCACGGTGGCTCCGATCACGACGCTCAGGGCGAGCGCCTGTCCACGGAGGAGCGCTCCAGGCTGCGAGAGCAGGCGGAATACGGCCATTGGGGCGGTGAACGAGGATCGCCCTCTCGCCAAGAACGACGTCGCCCCGAACTCGCCGATGCTGACAGCGGCCGCGAAGCCTGCTCCGGTCAGCAGCGGTGTTCGAACGAGCGGCCAGTCGATGCGGCGCCGGATGGTTGCGGGGTCCGCACCGAGGCTGGCAGCGGCTTCGTGCAGGCGACCATCGATCGAACGAAACGCCGGAACCGTCGCAGCCAACACGAACGGCAGGCCGATCACGGCGTGGGCGATGGGCACGATCCAGATCGACGAGCGGAAGTCGAGGGCGGCGAAGCCGACGAGATAACCGAACCCGAGCGTCACCGCCGACACACCGAGGGGCACGAGGGCACCGACCTCGAGCATCCGCCCCGCCCGGCCACCGCGTGTGATCGCGATCGCTCCGAGTAGGCCAACCGCAGCGGCGATGGCAGCCGCGCCGACGGCAAACATCACGGATCGACCGAGCGCTGTCATCGGGGCGACGGGCAACAACGGGCCCCGTTCGAACAGGTTTGCGTAGTGGGAGAACCCGAACCCGTCACCGACTCGAAGCGACTGTTCGACGAGCGCCGCCATCGGGGCGACGATCACAGCCATCGCAACCAATCCAACGGCACCGACGTGGAACCGCCGCTTGGCCGAGTCGATCGCAACCCGGCTGACCCGGACTCGACCTCGGGTGGCCAGCGATTGTCGACGCTGGAATCGGGCAGCGCCGATCGACAGCGCCACGACAGTGATGAGCTGCACCATCGCCAACACCGCGGCGTCGTCGAACTCCTGGCGGAACACGGCAAATCGGTAGATATCCGTCTCGAGCGTCGCCCGCGTCGGGCCGCCGAGGATCAAGATCACACCGAAGCTGGTGAAACAGAAGAGGAAGACCACCAAGCTCGATCCGGCGATGACCGGAGCGAGTCGAGGGAGCGTGATTCGTCGAAATGCGACAAACGGCGAGGCGCCGAGCATCATCGCCGCTTCGGTTTCACGTCGATCGAGGTTGGCCCAGAATCCGCCGACGATGCGGACGACGACGGCGACGTTGAAGAACACGTGCGCACCGAGGATGGCGGCGAACGACCGATCGAGATCGAGACCCAGCCGGTTGAACAGAGCCGTGAAGGCGGCGGCCACCACGACGGTCGGCAGCACGAAGGGCACGACGACGAGCGCCCGCAATGCAGCGGCTCCGCGCACGCGGTAGCGGGCCAGGACGTGCGCGATCGGCAAGCCGACGACCAGCGTCAGCGCGACCGACGCGAGAGCTTGGCCCAGGGTGAACAACAGGACCGAACGAAAGCCGGAGCTGGTGAGCTGATCGACGATGTCACCGATGCCGACCCCGACGAAGCTCCTGGCGAGCACGGCCGCGAGCGGCCAGACAACGAACGCGCCAAGGAACGCCGTCGGGACGGCGAGGGCGATCAGCGAAGAACGATTTCGGTCCAACGCTCCGTCCACTCCGACCGGTTCTCCTCGATCTCCTCGGGTGAGAGGGTCAGCGGGTTCGGCACGTCGACGCCGTGCTCGACGAACTCGGCGGGCAGATCGACGTCACCGTTGGCCGGTGCGACGAACATGTTGAGGGGGATGTCGGCCTGGAAGGTCGGCGACAACATGAAGTCGATCAGCTTCGCTGCCGCTTCGGGGTGCTCGGTCCCGGCCAAGATGCCGGCGAACTCGACCTGACGGAAGCACGAATCGACGATCACCGCGGTCGGCGCCGTGTCGACGGGTGGGTCGGCGAAGAGCACCTCGGCGACCGGGCTCGTCGCGTAGGAGGTGACGATCGTCTTCGGACCTCCGCCGCTGACGAACTCGCCGTAGTAGGCATCGTTCCAACCGGCGGTGACGGTGACGCCTCCATCGGCGAGTTGTTGCCAGTAGTCCTCCCAGCCGTCCTCGCCGAAGGTGGCGATGGTGGCGAGCAGGAAGGCGAAGCCCGGCGATGACGACTCGGGGTTCTCGGTCACGAACGATGCGGCGAACGCCGGATCGGTGAGGTCTTCGATGGAGGTCGGCACCTGACCGTCGACGCCGGTGACCGTCGTGTTGAGACAGACGTCGCCGAAGTCGATCGGCGTCACACGGTGCTCGTCGTCGAGCTCGAGTTCATCCGGCACGGCGTCGAGCGTCGGCGACTCATACGCGGTGAAGATGTTGGCGTCGAGTCCTCGCTGGAGGAACGTGTTGTCGATTCCGAACATCACGTCACCCTCAGGTTGACCGGCGCTCAAGACGGCTCGAGAGACGATCTCGCCAGCGTCGCCGCCACTCAGGAGGTCGACCGTGATACCGGTCTCAGCGGTGAACGAGTCGAAGATGCCGTCGCTCACCACGAACGAATCGTGCGTGACGAGCGTGATGGTCACACCCGAGGTGTCGGCCTCGGCGACGGCACCGGCGTCGAGGGTCTCGAAGTCAGAGTTGCCGGAACCGCACGAGGCGGCGAGGAGCACGAACAGGCTCAGCAGAGCGGCGATTTTCGCCATGATCTTCCTTTCGCTGGAATTACCCAGATCAGGTTCACGGGTCGACGGCCGCTCGTGCCATCCTCTCAGCCCGACGCATCGAGCTCCCCGGTCTTTGGTTGTGGCCTCCCAATATAGGCGGTCCAATGAGGGCCGTGACACCTGCGGTGAACCTCCTGGTCGAGCTCGGCATCAGTCACGAGCTGGTCAGCTACGAACACGATCCGGCCGCCGAGAGCTACGGCAACGAGGCGGCTGAGGTGCTCGGGCTGGATCCGGACTCGGTCTTCAAGACGCTGCTGGTCGACGTCGCCGGTGGTGAACGGGATGGCGAGCTCGCTGTCGCCGTCGTGCCGGTGAGCGGCATGCTCGACCTCAAGGCCATGGCGAAGGCGCTCGGCGCGAAACGGACGACGATGGCTGACGCAGCGGCGGCCGAACGGTCGTCGGGCTACGTCGTTGGTGGCATCAGTCCGCTCGGCCAACGAACGCCGCTTCTCATCGTCGTCGACGAGCTGGTGGAGGCCCTGGACCAGGTGCACGTCAGCGGAGGCAAGCGGGGACTCGAGATCCGACTCTCCCCCGCCGACCTCATCGCTGCAACCAACGCCGTGGTCGCCCCAATCGGCACGTGATGCAACCAATCACGGTCTAGGAAAGAGTCTCGGACTCCGACACCGTGCCCCCTGGGCCCGTCGCCGTCAGGGTGATCACCGAGCCGGTCGGAGCACAGAAGGTGTGCGAGCCCTCGAACCCGCCACCGGTGGTGCCGTTCGGCGTCGTGACGGTGACCGACGTGGTCTCCTCGGTGAACCACCGCGCCGTCCGAGCGAGGTCGGTCGAGTTCGGACAGAAGATGGCGCCGCCGGGCGTCGAGAGGCTGAACCGCACGATCACCGGAGGCGGTGGCGGCGGGGTCGACGGTGGATCGGTCGGTGGTGACGTGACCTCGCCGGTCTCGGGCTCTGGCGGAGGGGTCGGATCCGGCTGTGACTCGGTCGTCGGCGGTTCGGTCGTCGGGGTCCGCGTTGTCGGGGGCTCGGTCGTTGGCGCCTCGGTCGTCGGCGCGGTCGTCGGTGTGGTCGTGGACGGCTGCGTCGTTCCGGTGGTCGACGGGTTCGCCAGCTCGTCATCTTCGGCTGCGCTGTCGCCAGCAGCGTCGGACGAGGTCGGGCCCGTGGCCAGGTCGACATCGCCGGCCGGTCGATCGAGGGCGACGACGAGGCCGATGAGGACGATGGCAGCCACACCGGCCAGCGCCAAACGACGACGCATGGTGGAGCGGCCGTCGTTCGAAGGCGCGATCGTGCTCGGAGCCGCACCGACGGCAGCGGCGGGCACGGGCGCTCGCGACGTGGCGATCTGAGGGGCGGACGGAGCGGCGGATGGAGGGGCGCCCGCGTCCGAAGCCCCGTCGGACGGCGCCTCGTCGTGCGGGGCGTCGTCGTGCGGGGCGTCGGCATCTGACGCGCCGGTGCCCGGGTCGTGAGTCTCCGAAGAACCGTCGCCCGGACCGTCAGCTTCGGGCGACTCCGAGTGAGCGCCGGACTCGACCGGCACCCCGTCGGCCGCGAGCGCGGCTGCGGCCTGTTCGCGAACGAACGGCGGAGCGATCGCGATCGGCACCGCAGCGAAGAGCTTGGCCGGGTCGACGACTCGCTCGCGCTCGGGGCCGCAGGTCTCGCAACGGCCGGCATGGCGCTGCACGATCTTGTTCGTCGACGGGTCGAACGGATCGCCGTCGACGAGGGCGGCGAGTTCCTCGCATCGAGGAGCGCCGTTGCGCCACACCTGATGATTGGCGATCGCATCGCCGAGTTTGTTGCGGAGCCGGAAGAGCAACTGGTGCGCGTTGTTGGCGGTCACGCCGAGCTCGTCAGCGATCTCGGCCGGACTCAGCTGATGCCGCAGCTGCAGGTCGAGCAGGCTGACATCTCGCGCTCCGAGGGCGGCGGCTGCGTCCCACACGAGACTCTGCTGATCGCGGGCATCGCTGATGGCCTCGGTTTCGAGCAAGCGGTTGGAGCCGACGAGGTCGTCGCGATCGCCGCCGACGCCGTGCTGCGACTCGTGCAGCCCGGTCATGACATCACCGTCGAGCGGCTGGGCTCGACGTTCCTTCTCCAGCCGGTTGAGCGCACGATTGCGGCTCGTGCGGAGCAACCAACCGCCGAACCGTTCGGGGTCGTCGAGCTGTCCGAGCCGCTGCCAGCTCGTGAGAAAGACGTCTTGCGCGACTTCGGCAGCCGTGTCGTCGTTGCGGACGATGTTGCGGGCCACGTCGTAGACCCGGTCGAACCAACGATCGAACAACGCCCCGAAGGCTTCGGGGTCGTCGCTCGCTGCGGCGCGGACGAGTTCGGCGTCAGACCACTGTGGGCGATCAGCGACCATTGCTCCAAGCATTGCATCGTTCACCTGATGATCACGGGAGTGCCGAGCGGCAGCGTCGTCGCCAGCACGGAGATGAGCTCGTTCGGGAGACGGACGCAGCCGTGCGAGACCGCTTCGCCGATGGAATCCGGAGCATTCGTTCCATGAATGCCGATCTGGCCGTCGCCGCCGGCGAACTCGGTGAGGGTGTCACTGTGGGCTGACAGTCCGAGGGCGTACGGCCCATAGGCGCTCGCTGCATCGACCGTTTCGATCTTGTCGGTGACGAAGAACGTGCCGGTGGGCGTCGGGTTGGCGGGCGAACCAATGGCGACGGAGGTCTCGAGGACCACGTCGCCGTCGATCCAGGTCGTGATCGTTCGGGCGTCGAGATCGACCTCGACAAGGGCGTCGATCTCCTCGAGGGTGACGTCGTTGGCCCGCACCCATCCCGACGTTTCGTTCGGGCGGATGGGGAGCTGCACCTCGACCCAACCGTCGATGACCTGTTCGACGAGCAGCACGCGGGCGGAGCCGAAGTCGGTCCGTTCGCTCAGCAACGCGAGCGTGACGGTCGAGTTCGGCTCGGCGAGGACCTGCAGGTTCTCGACCTTGCTGATCGCCCGAATCGGCGTCGAGTCTTCGCTCGACTCGGGGGTCGAGGTCGTCGGGGCCACCGTTGCCGGCTGGATCGGGGTCGAGGTCGAGATGGGAGTCGAGGTCGTCGAGTCCGGCGCTGCCCCCAGCTCCGGGCGTGCGCCGCCACACGCCGTGGCGGTGAGGACCAAGGCGGCGGCCAGGCCAGCGGCTCGAGCCAGACCAACTCGTGGCCGAGCTCCCGGCTCACGGGTGTTCGAGGTGATCGGGGTGTCTGCGTTGAAGGTGCTTGTGTTCACGGTGCTTGCGTTCAGGGTGCTTGCGATTCGCATGTCGGTTCCTTTCGGTGGCGCTCGGCCGTTCCGAGCGCTTCATGGGTCCTGACCGACGAGCCGACGGTTCCTTACGCGTTCGAAGAGAAATTCCTCGGCGGACTCGCAAACGCGAAGAAGGCGAGCTGTCGAGCCGCTCGCCTTCTGCCATGGTCGTGTCTCGCTTCACGCCGTCAGCCGGTGAAGTCGGGATCGCCGGTCACCGGCTCGTCGATGCCTCCTTCCTCGCCCTCTTCGCCCTCGCCTTCGCCCTCGCCACCCGGGTCCGGGTTCGGGCACGGGTTCTGGCCGTCGTCATCGAGACCGCAGTCGGTGAGATCTCCCGGTCCCTCGAACGGATTCTCGGGGTCGGGATCGGGACAGGGGTTCTGGCCGTTCTGATCGAGGTCGCAGAACGTGAGGTCGCCGGGTCCGTCGAACGGCGTGACCGGCTCGGGATCGGGCGTCGGGCACGGGTTCTGGCCGTTCTCATCCAAGTCGCAGAACGTGAGGTCGCCAACGACGACGAACGGGCCGGGCTCAGCTGGGTCGTCGACCTCGGGGCACGGTTCGAACTCGGTCGGGATGCAGCTGACGAGATCGTCGGGCTGCGCCGAGACGACCGTCGCCGTCGACCCGAGGAGGGCGAAGGCGGCGATGAGCACGAGCACGAGGTGCCCGAGCGACGAGCGATGGGCTCGGGTGTTACTGGAGTTGCTGTCGGTCTTGCTGGTCAGGGTGGTGTTGATGAGTTGCATTGGTCGGAATCCTCCGTGTGTGGCGCCCGGCGGTTCCGAGCGCTTCATGGGTCCTGACCACCCACCAAACGGTTCCTTACGCGTCCTTCCGGAATTTCTTTGCTAGTCATGCGCGATGCCCATGCAGCCACGTCCCTGGCTCTCATCGTCGGCCGCCCGTCGAAGCGACGAGATCCGCGATTCGGTCCGCTCGCTCGAGCCCGGGGCCGTGCTCGACCACCTCGACGCGATGGTCGATGCGAACGCCGAGCTCTACGAACGCACGGCGATCAATCTGAACCCCGCGACCAACGTGATGAACCCGCGGGCGGAGGCGATGCTGTCATCCGGACTCGGCACTCGAGCATCACTCGGCCATCCCGGCGAGAAGTACGAGGTCGGCCTCGGCCCGATCGAAGACATCGAGGTCACGGCGCAGAGCCTCGTCTGCGACGTGTTCGACGCCGACTTCGCAGAGATCCGCGTGTCGTCCGGGGCGATGGCCAACCTCTACGTCTTCATGGCGACCGCTGCGGCAGGCGACGCCATCATCGTCCCGCCGGCGTCGATCGGTGGTCACGTCACCCACCACGTCGCCGGCGCCGCTGGCCTCTTCGGCCTCGAGATCCACGAAGCGCCGATCGACCCCGATGGCCACACGGTCGATGTCGAGGGTGTCGCGGCGCTCGCAGCTCGGGTGAAGCCAGCGCTCATCACGATCGGCACGAGCCTGAATCTGTTCCCTCATACGGTCGAAGCGCTCCGGGCGATCGCCGACGATGTCGGCGCAACGCTGATGTTCGATGCCGCGCACCTCAGCGGCCTGATCGCCGGCGGCGCCTGGCCCGATCCCTTGGCCAGAGGTGTACACGTCATGACGATGATCACATACAAGAGCCTGGGCGGGCCGCCGTCTGGCTTGCTCGTCACCAATGAACCCGAGCTCGCCGAGCGCGTCGACGCCATCGCCTACCCCGGCCTCACGGCCAACTTCGACGTCGCGACCTCCGCTGCGCTGGCCGTGACCATGGTCGACTGGCAGGTCCACGGCGCGGCGTACGCAACCGCCATGGTCGACGCCGCTGCTGCGCTCGTCGGATGTCTCGACGAGCGTTCGGTCCCCCTGCATCGCACACCTCGGGGCGTAACGGAGTCGCACGCGTTGGCGATCGATGCCAACGAGTTCGGCGGCGGCGACGCGTTTGCTCGACGACTGGAGACGGTCGGCTTGTTGGCCTGCGCAATCGGGCTCCCGAGCGACGACACGCCAACCGCCCGAGGGATGCGGGTCGGTACGCCGGAAGCGGTGCGAGTCGGGATGGGGCCAGCCGAGATGTCGGTGATCGCCGATGTCATCGCAGCCGTACTCGACGGCGACGATGACGACGCGTTGGCCGAGCGGGTCGCGGAGCTTCGGCGTTCGTTCGACACGGTCCACTACGTGGTGTGACGGCACCCTCTGACGGCACCCTCTGACGGCGCGGTCTGACGGCGCGGTCTGAAGCCGAGATCCGACAGGACGGTCTGACGGGGCGTCGTCCTCGACGCTCGACGGCGGCCTAGCGTCGTGTCATGTCTCGCTCGGTCGCGATCGTCGCCGCAATCGCCATCGCGATCGTCG